>NZ_JBNCAR010000045.1:0-16194 GCF_051280715.1 Thauera sp. AutoDN2
GCTCGCGAGCCTGAACCCTCGCGGTCACGGCGACGCGTGAAGCAAAAAGCCGCGCCACCGGGGGCCGAACCGTGAGGGTGTGAGAAATGCGGGCTAGCAGCACTTTGGGGACGGGCACAAGCTCCAAGGTCTTTCCGTGTTCATCTGCGAATTCGACCAACACTGTGTTCTCGTCTAGTACTTCGACGATTGTCCCCCTTGCCAAATCCTGCCTTAGACGAACGATCGCTAAGGGTTGCATCGAGGTCGTAGATGAGGCTGGTGGGACCGACATGGGAAGACGTGAAAGAGAACCTTGACGTCGGGTAACGTATCACACGATGCGGCCCGCCGGGTGAGCAGCGAATCTTGAGAAGCTTCCGCTCAAATACCGGACCCCGCATTTTCAACCGAATAAGCCGAATGGCGGAAATGCGCCAACGTGCGGCCCTCCACCCTGCAAGGACTAGATGGCCGCTCAGGCCGACTTGTTGCTTGTTGGCATAGGCATGAGGCAGTTGCCGGGCCAAAGAAACCAGACTGTGAGTTCGGCTAGCGGTCAGGCCGCTTTAGATTACAGTCCAGACATGCAAAACTCATGAGATCTTGGGCTGGTCGAGTCTCGATCGTTGCCATCCTCTCCAGTAAAATCTCACCTATCGCGCGCTCAATGCCCAGCAACGGCGCGGCTTTCCAGGGCTCTCCCGTAGACTCTCACCTATTGGTCGCCGCAACGATTCTGGCCACGTTCAGGGACATCGCCCGAATCCGCGCGGCCGACATGGCTGACCTGTTTCCCTTTCCCGATTGCCCCAACGGACCCCACGCGCACCCCGCCGAACAGGGAGCCATCATCCAGGCGGACCACTCAGCCGGACAAAGCCTTCACTCGACCTGACCTGCGCCCACTGTCCGCTTACTCGAACGTGATGGCCTATCTCCGCCGCTTGCTGGCGCTGCCGGCCTTTGTCAGCAGCGTGCAAGCCGACCATATCAAGGCCGGGTCTTACTCGATCAAGACGCTGAACCCGACGAGCATCGTGCCGGCGGGACCGCTGCTCGACCATCTCTAAACAGGCAAACTCCCGGAAGCAGGCCGGACAAGGGCTCGCCGCAACGATTCCCTCTTGATACTCGTCACACCCAACATATCCGCGGATTGGCTTGCCAAACCCACTTGATGTAGCCGCCCGCAAGCACAGATCGAGACGAAGGGGGAGTATTACTAGCGAAAGATCACCGGTTTTCATCACTGCAAAGATCGAGAAAGCCCCCCTCCCGAAGCGACCGCGCCACCTTCAGAGACTTGACGTAGGGGCTCACGCGCTGCTCGTCCTCCGGCACCAGCAGGGTCAGTTCGTCGCAGACGCGCGTGACTGCGACATAGAAGCGGTTGCGCTCCTCGTGCGGGTCGGCATCCCGCGCCGGGAAAGCACCCGCCTCCAGGAACGGAAGAAGGACCGCCTCGAACTCCTGACCCTTTGCCGCCTCTACCGAACACACCAGCAGCGTGTTCATCGGCCTGGCCTTTCGGAGCGCGATATCGACCTCCTTCAGCCAGTTCGCGAACTCGCGCAGTGAACAGTTCCTTCGCTTGGCACTCTGCACGAAGCCGTCCAACGACTGAGACACCATTCGCGCCATGGCCGGGTCGACGAACAGCAAGCGTGCCTTGTTCTTCATGTCCAGGGTGGCTACGACCTGTTCGAGCAGGACGTGAGCGGGAGCGTCAGGCGCAGCGCCTCGAATGAGCGCGACCGACGCGTCGAGCCGCAGACGATTCCTTCTCTCCTCGGGTGTCTCCCCGACCGTACTCGATTCGTAATCGCTGCGCCGGCGCAAATCTTCGGCCTTGGCGGTCTGGCCGCTCCGATTCAACGCCTGGATCCGCTCAAGGAGCGCGGTCTCCTCCATTGATTGCCGCTCCCACGATAGACGGGCGACACGCCGGTCATAGATCGTTCGCGGACGCAGCAGCACCCCCTGCAGGAAGTGCTGAAAATTCAGCCCCGGATCCTTCGCCGCATCCTTCAGATACTTCCCTTGAAGACGCTCGGGCGCCCATTCGAACTGCTGCCAAAGCAGCAGGGAGCTGATGACTTTGGAAAATTTATCGTCGCCAGGAATCGTCGTCAGATCGTCCAGTGCAAAGGCCATTATGCCCCGCAGCACCAGGACCTCGGGCCGCATCAGATAACTCTCCATCCCCTCGATACGCCAGTTCAGGCCGGCCTCGAAGAGCGCATTCTCGACAAGAATTGACTGGTAGGGCGAACGCAGGATGATCGCCGTATCGTCGAGACGTCCGCCTCGCTTCCTGAAGTCCACAAGTGCCGCAACGAGCTTGCCGGCGGCGGCACCGTGGTCTGCATAGCGCTCTACCCGGACTTCGGTCTTGTGCGATCTCCCGGATCGCACCCGGTCGTTATCGCTCCCGTCCCCCATCAGCGCCGACACCATCTTTGCCATGATCGGCCCGTGGCGGTAGGTGCTCGACAGCGTGAGTCGGACAACCGAAGAAGATTGCCACTCCGCCCCGAAACGCTCCTTCATGAAGCGGATATTGGATCCCGCCCAGCCGTGAATGATCTGGTCAAAGTCACCCGCGCCGATGAAGTAGACGGGCTTCGGGCCCAGGATCTCCGCGGCGATCGATCCTTCGACCGATTCACGCGACGGATCCAGCAGCCACTTCAAGACCTCATAACTCGCCGGGTTCATGTCCTGCAGTTCGTCGACGGCGACGAACTCGTACGTCGGCATCCGGATCCGGCCCTGCGTCTCAATCAGCATCCTCGCCAGATCGAAAGTCGCGTCGAATTCGCTCCGCCAGGCCGCCGGCCGATCGTCGTAATAGCTGCCCGTCCCGCGGACCCGCTCTACCTCCCGATAGATATAAAAGAAGCTCTCTGGAAGCCCGTACCGGATCGCCCGGTCCTCGTAGGTTTCGTCCTCATCGAGGTCGGGGCTCAACAGATTGGCCTTCATCAGGCGGGCATTCCGCACGAACTCGGTGATCTGCTCGTTGTGCTCGGGTAGCACGATCTCGAGCGGCCGCACGCGATCGTCCTCGCGCTTCTTAATGTTCGCCGCCGCCTTCCGGACATATGCGCAGACCTCGTCCATCGACGATAGCTGATCGGCCCGCTCATATCCAAAGCCGTTCAGCACCTCGACACAGAAGTCGTCGAACGCGACACACTTGATGGCATTCGCGAGCTGCGCATCGTTTGAAAGCTTGGCGATGATCCGCCGGATCACCTGCGCCGCTTCGCGCGAGAAGGTGAGCACCAGGATCTTGCGTGGATCCTTCCCGTACCGGACGTTCTCCATCACCTTGAGCGCGATGGTCGTCGACTTGCCTGACCCGGCAGCGGACATTGCGATGACATAGCGATTCTGGCAGCGCTGAATCGCCAGCTGTTCGGCCGTCGGCTGGAAATCCCCCGGCACGAACCGCACTGAACTCGCACCTCGGTAGTTGGTCGGCAGCATCGTTGGTCGAGCTCAATTGTGTAACCTCAAGATGATAGCGTCGGAAGCGCTCGATCCGAACTACGACTCGGAGTTGGCGCGCTCAATGATTGACTAGTGCGCGCGCCTGCTGGACGCAAATTGATGCGAGACGCTCACTGAGCCTCGACTTCACCAGTCCGTCAGTCGCTGACCTTGCCGCGCGCAGCCTTGATCGACGCCCGCCGCGCCTTCCCCTCCAGCCTGCGGGTGACCGACGCACGGGTCGGCCGGGTCGCACGGCGCGCCTTCGGGGGCGCAGCGACACGCTCGATCAGCTCTTCCAGTCGGCGCAGCGCCTCGGCGCGGTTCTTCTCCAGGCTGCGAAATTTCTGTGCCTTGATGATCGCCACGCCCTCCTTGCTGATGCGATGGTCGTGCAGGGCCAGCAGTCGCGCGCGGATGTCCTCGGAAAGGCTCGAGGCGGCGATATCGAAGCGCAGATGCACCGCGTTCGACACCTTGTTGACATTCTGCCCGCCCGCACCCTGGGCCCGGATCGCGGTAATCTCGATTTCGTCAGGAGAGAGGATAAAGTCGGTTGTCATCGTTTGGCGCGTATCCCCTCGGCCGGTCGCACGCGCATCAGCATCCCCGGGCAGCGGCCAGACATCTTGGCAGCTGCACCTTGGACGCACGCTGGATCTGGCGCAGCAGATCGACCGACACCCTCGGCACCTGATGCCGAAGTCGCAGCTCATCCTCGAGCCGAAGCAGCAGGCTCGCGGCCATCTCGGCATCGGCCAGGGCACAGTGGTAGCGCCCGGCGACCGGCAGATTGGCGTACTCGACCAGGACGCCCAGCTTGTGGCTTGGTGCGAGCGGCAGGATGCGTCGGGACAGCAGTAGCGAGCACACGAAGTCCTGCTTCCTGCTGCGCTGGATTCGTGCGAGCTCCGCGTCCCAGAACTTGGCATCGAACGAGGCGTTGTGGGCAACGATCGGCATGTCGCCGACGAAATCAGAGACGTCACGCATGACCTCGCCCGCCGAAGGTGCGCTGCGAACCATCGCGTTCGTGATCCCGGTCAGCGCCTCGATGTATGCAGGAATCCGCACGCCCGCGTTCATCAGGCTCTGGTAGCGGTCGACCACACGACCGTCCTCCACGATGACCGCTGCGATCTCCGTGGCGCGGTCACCCTGTGCGGGTGACAACCCCGTGGTCTCGAAATCTATGACTGCCACCGCTTCCATACTCAGCACCGTCCCATCGTACGTGGCGCATGGGGACATGCGCACCTTGGCGACCGGGCAGGATTATAGGCAGGGTGGCCCGCACCCGACGACCGCCGATTGCTCCCCGCGCCTGTGGCCTGCGCCTGCAGAGTTTGCTTCTTGCATAGAACATACTGGCATGGAAGAATCTAAAGTCATTATTTTGTGACATTGCCATGGTCGCAAGTGTGCCGTGCCTGCAAGCAGTACAACGCTCCCCCTCGGCTTTGGCGATCCCTCGGCGCATTTGGGCCAAGACGGACTCTGAAAGCAATTGGCACCCACTTCTGCTGCACATGCTGGATGTTGCAGCAACTGCATCAGCCCTCGTTGGGCGCGAACCTGCAGCCACTCGTAACCGGCTCGCCGACATGCTCGGTCTGCCATGGGACCTTGCTCGTCCTTGGCTGTTATTGCTTATTGCTGCCCACGATCTCGGCAAGGCCTGCCCAGGGTTCCAGTGCAAGTGGCAAAACCTGTCAGGACTGAATCCAGGCCGCAGTCCGAATATCAGAATCAACCACGCCTTCGTCAGCCAGATCGCGCTAGCGGCGTGGCTTGTCAAGCGTGGCTGGCCCGATGAACTCGCTCGGCTGGCCGCCGACGCGGTGGGCTGTCACCACGGTAGCCGGGCTTCGCCAAAGACGCTTGAAGCACTTGAAGGGGATCGCAGTGCCATCGGGCGGGACGAATGGGCTGATGCCCGCCATGCCTTGCTCGATACGCTGTTCGAGGTCTTCCAGCCAACAGCCCTTCCGGCGAAGGCCGGCCTTTCAGGCCCGGAGTTCATGCTGCTGGCCGGTCTCACCAGCTTTGCTGACTGGATCGGCTCCAATACCGAATGGTTCACCTTTGGCACTGAAGCCGACGCCGATGATCCAGCAGTGTGGTTTGAAGCGCGTCGTGCCTGCGCAGATCGGGCTTTGGACGTGCTGGGTTGGCAGCCCCGCACGCCGCTGCTGACCAGCCCTCTCAGCTTTCACGAAGTGTTCGGCTTCTCGCCACGCCCCTTGCAGGAGGCCGTGGCCACCGTGCTAGCGGACCTCGACGAACCGGCCATCCTGCTGATCGAAGCTCCCATGGGCGAAGGCAAGACCGAAGCCGCCTGGTTTGCCCATCTGGAACTGCAACGCCGTTTCGAGCACCGGGGCCTGTACATCGCCCTGCCCACCCAGGCCACCGGCAATGCCATGTTTGCGCGCACCCTGGCCTTCCTGCGGGCACGGGACGCCGGCCGCGTGCTGGATCTGCAACTGCTGCATGGAGGAACCCCGCTAAACGACCATTTCCAGCAGCTTCGTCTGGCTACTGTTCATGACGACGTCGATCCCGACGCCGCCCAAGTCAAAGCGGGCGAGTGGTTTACCCACAAGAAGCGGGCACTGCTCTCCGAATATGGCGTGGGCACGGTAGATCAGGCCCTGCTGCCGGTGCTGCCGGTGCGTCATCACTTTGTTCGCCTGTGGGGACTCGCCAACCGGGTGGTGGTGTTCGACGAGATCCATGCCTACGACGCTTATACCGGCACCCTGCTGATCCATCTGGTGCGCTGGCTGCATGCTTTGGGTTCTTCAGTGCTGCTGCTCTCGGCCACCCTGCCGCCGGCCATCCGGCGCGAACTGGCCCAGGTGGTGGGGGGGAAACTGCCCGCCACGGAAGCCGCTTACCCCCGGCTGAGTGTGTTCGCCACGGGGAACGTCCGGCAAACCCATTTCGAGGCCGATCCCACGCGGCGCGTGACTATCGACATCCAGCCCATCGGTTCGGAGCTGGAGGACATGCAGACGGAACTGCAGCTGCGACTGATCGAAGGCGGCATGGGCCTCACGCTGGTCAACACGGTGCAGCGGGCGCAGGCGCTCTATGGCCTGTTTCCCGAAGGCCGCCCCCTGCTGTGGGAGGGCGAGCAGGTCGGCAAGCTGCTGGACGATGGCACCGAGATCTACCTGTTCCACGCCCGCTTCCAGGCCAGCCAGCGGCAGTTGCGCGAACAGCGTGTGCTCGACATCTTCGGCAAGGCGGGCGGCGAGAACGGCGAGCTGCGCCGCGGGCGCAAGATCCTGATCGCCACCCAGGTGGCCGAGCAGAGCCTCGATCTGGATTTCGACCTCATGGCAACTGACCTGGCCCCCATCGACCTGCTGTTGCAGCGGGCTGGTCGGCTGTGGCGGCACCCCCGGCCCCATCGCCCCGTCGCGGCTCCGATACTGCTGGTCGCAGGGCTAGCCGGGGATGCGCCTGACGACTTCGGCCAACCCCTGTGGTGGGGCGCGGTCTATGCGGAATCCGTCCTGCTGCGCACCTGGTGTCTGCTACGCCAGCCGGAACGCCGGCAGATCATCCTGCCCGACCACATCGATACGCTGGTGCAGGCCGTTTACGAGGAAGACGTCTCCATCCCGGATGCATTGCAGGCGCGGCTGGACAAAGCACTGATGGCGTCGGACGGCGACGATATCGCCAAGACCCAGCAGGCACATGGCGCCATCATCGGTCTGCCCGACGATGCGTCCTGGGACGAGCCGGCGCGTTTCGTCCTGTATGACGAAGACGATCCCTACGTGCATCGCACCCTGGCTGCGCAAACCCGTCTGGGGGACGAGTCCCTGACCGTGATTCCCCTCGGGCCTGCCGACGGCTTTGACGTCGGGATCGCACCCCGCCTCGAGCAGGCCAGGGTGTGGTCCCGGCGCACCCTGCGCGTCGGGCGCAAGGGCGTGGTGAAGCAGCTCAAGGCGCTGGGCATCCCCGAGTCCTGGCAGCAGTGCCCGCTGCTGCGCAACCACTTTCCCCTGTGTCTGGACGACGAAGGCCGCTGGCTGGCGGATAGCTCCGTTCGTCTCGATCGCGCGCTGGGGCTGACCTATGGCAACGAAACCTGAAAGCGGAGGCGCAATGACCGACAGCATGGATGACGCCGCACAGGCGGTGACGCCACGTTTCAACCTGATTGATGAACCCTGGATACCGGTGCGCTGGCTGGACGGCCACCACGGCGAACTGGGTATCCGCGACACCCTGCTGCAAGCGGAGCGCATCGCCGAGATCCAGGACGCTTCACCGCTGGTGGTCGCAGCCTTGCACCGCTTCCTGCTGGCAGTGCTGTATCGGGCCTTGGAGGGGCCGACGGATGGGCAACAGGCCAAAAACTGGTTCAACCTGGGCTGGCCAGGCGGGAAGATCGAGGCGTATCTGGAGAGGTGGCGCGAGCGCTTCTGGCTGTTCGATCCGCGTTATCCATTTGCACAGATTCCCAGCTTCGAACCGCGAATCTGGCGGGCGTGGACAGTACTGGCCGCCGAGCACAATGCCGACAACGCCAAGGTCCTGTTCGACCATGTGGATGTCAATCGTGCTGGTGCGATTGCCCCGGCCCAGGCAATCCGCTGGCTGCTGGCGACCCAGACCTTCTCGGTGAGCTGCGGCAAGAGCGAGTTGTCCCACACCGGTACCGCACCTTCGGCGACGGCGGTAATGGCTCTGCCGCTGGGGCGCAATCTCTTCGATACCTTGTCCTACGCGCTGGTGCCGCAGAACAGGCTGGTGCTGGCCGGCGACCTCCCGTTATGGGAGCGGGAACCTGAAACGCTAGATGCGCTGAAAGGCGGTTGCGAGCGCACGCCCAGCGGCTTTGCGGACCGGTACACCTGGCGCATTCGTGCCATTTGTCTGCAGGCCGACGCAGAGGGCATGGTTTCCCGACTTGCGTTTGCCTCCGGTGTGGGGCCGCAGGCCGAACAGCAGAGCGATCCGATGCTGGGTTACCGGGTTGACGAGAAGAAAGGTCGGTTGCCGGTGGTCTTTCGCGAACGGGGGTTCTGGCGGGATTTCGATTCCCTGCTGCCCGATGTGACCGGCTGCGCCCCCCAGGTCATCGAACATGCCGTTGCCCTGGGGCGCGCGGTGCCGCAACGCTTTCCCGCTTCGGTCATGGTGGCAGGGCAGTCCAACGACAAGGCCAAGATCGAATACTGGCGCATGGAGCGTTTCAGTCTGCCGCCCGCGCTCGCCGGTAATCGTACGGTACGAACAGAAATTCGGGCTCTGCTTGCCGAGGCTGAACAGGCGCAAACCGCGCTCTGGCAAGCCTGCAAGGCCTTTGCCCGCAATCTGCTCAGCCGTGGTGAGCGGGAGCCAGCAGGCAAGGATGTGAGCAACTTCCTGCGCCAGATGCCCGTCACCGACACCTACTGGTCCAGCCTGGAGCCCCGTTTTCACCAGATCCTGGCCGAATACACGGAAGAACGCGATCCCGACGACATCCGCCTGTCGTGGCTCCGGCACGTGTGCTCTGCCATGCGCAGCGCATGGCGCGCCCATGCCTCGGGCGTCGTGGCCGGTGATGCCTGGGCGATCCGTGCGCTGGTCCAGGCCGAAGCACCGGTCCTGCGCCACCTCGGCAGGCTCAAAGACGAAATTTCCAAGCTCGAACCTGCAAAGGAGTCCGCATGAGTGCCTACCTGGAGTGGTTGGAGGATTTGAACAAACGGGATAGCCGGGTGCGGGCCGTGCTGCGCCGCAGCCTGGCCTTCGATCCCGGCGCGTTTCCAGCGGCCTATCCCTATGTCGAACCCTTCCTCAAGGATGAAGACAGCCACTGGCGCCGGCAGGTGCATTATCTGGTAGCCGCCTTGTGGGCGACCCATTGGAAGGCAGCTCGTACCGGAACTGCCCTGCCCATTGGCGTGGTCGTTGCACAGCACCAGCTGATGAGCGGATCTGCCAGCACCGAACGCCGCTTCATCGCCCTGCTCGATGCGGACACCGACGAACTGCCCTACCGGCTGCGCCAGATGGTCGACCTGCTGAAGGATCAGGCCATCGACTTTGGCGCACTGCTCGCCGACCTGTTGCGCTGGCACGCCCCCGACAAGCGCATCCAGAACCAGTGGGCGCGCCAGTTCTTTCGCACGCTGCAAAAAGACACCGATCTGCCTGAAGAATCCGAAACCGAAGAGGAGTCCGTATGAAAACCATCGTCGAAATCCACGTGCTGCAGAACTTCGCCCCCTCCAACCTGAACCGCGACGACACAGGTGCTCCCAAGGACGCCCTGTTCGGCGGCACGCGCCGGGCGCGTATTTCCAGCCAGTGTTCCAAGCGGGCGGTGCGGCAGTTTTTCGGCGAGCAGGTCGCGCAGGGACTCCTGAGTGCCGATGATCTGGCCAGCCGCAGCAAGCGCGTGCTGGAAGCCCTGATCGGGATTCTGGTTGAGAAGGGCCGCGATGCCGAAGCGGCGAAAGAGAAATCGATCTTGGCGCTAGGCGCCATGGAACTCGCGGTCAAGGACGAAGGCAGAACGGAATACCTGCTGTTCCTCGGCCAGAGGGAAATTATCGGCATCGCCGATGTGGTGAATGAAAAGTGGGACACCCTGGTTGCGCCTGAAGCATCTGCCGCCGAGGGCAAGAAAGCCGGCAAGGCCAAGAAGCAGGCGGCCCAGGGCATCGACCCGGAAATCCGCAAGGCGCTGGACAAGGTGTTTAACGGCGGCAAGGCACTGGACGTGGCGCTATTCGGCCGCATGCTGGCTGACATGCCCGAGAAGAACCAGAACGCCGCCTGCCAGGTCGCCCATGCCCTGTCCACCCACGCAGTGGAACGGGAATTCGACTTCTACACGGCCGTGGACGACCTGAAACCCGAGGACACCGCCGGGGCGGACATGATGGGAACGGTGGAATTCAATTCCGCCTGCTTCTACCGCTACGCCGTGGTGGACTGGGAGAAGCTGGGCCAGAACCTGCAGGACGACACCGAACTGGCCGCCAAGGGCCTGCGTGCCTTTCTCGAAGGCTTCGTGGTGGCTGAGCCCACCGGCAAGCAGAACACCTTTGCCGCCCACAACCCACCGGAATTCGTATTGGTCACGGTGCGCCGCAATACGGCACCGCGCAATCTGGCCAATGCTTTCGAGACCGCCATCCGCGCCCGGGACAGCCTGACGCGCAGTTCCGCCAACGCGTTGCTGGGCAAGGCCAGGGGGCTGCAGGCGGCCTATGGTGGCGAAGCCGCAGCCTTCGCGTTGGACCTGACTGGTGCGGAGGTCGGCGACGTGGCGAAGCCGGTAGCTTCCCTCGCCGCGCTGCTCGACGCGGCGATGGCCGAAGTGCATCGGGGCTGAGCCATGGCGACCGTACTGCTGCGCCTGATGGGGCCGATGCAGTCCTGGGGCACCACCAGCCGCTTCGATGAGCGGGACACCGGCAAGGAGCCCAGCAAATCGGGCGTGCTTGGGCTGGTGGCGGCCGCCCTTGGCATCGACCGGGAAAACTGGCGCGACCTGGAACCCCTGTGCCGGCTGCGCATGGGTGTGCGCCACGACCGTCCTGGCGTGCCAAAACGCGATTACCAAACTGCCCAGCGGGTGATTTCCGCGGACGGTTCGAAGATCCACGACACCGCCGTCACCACCCGCCACTACCTCGCCGATGCTGCCTTCCTGGTCGGCCTGTGTGGTGAGGACCGCGCCCTGCTCGAACGCATCCATGGCGCCCTTTCCGATCCGGTGTGGCCGCTTGCTCTGGGACGCAAGTCCTATGTGCCCTCAGAGCCCATCTGGATGCCCGACGCGGTGGTGGATGCCGATCTGCGCGACGCACTTGCCCAGTGGCCCGCGATCGCGTCACCCCGCCCGGGCTCGCCACGTACCCCGCGGATTCTGTCCCTCGAATCCCCCGACCGCTCCGGCCTGATGAAGATGGATCAGCCCCTGTCATCCTTTGCCGAGCGTCGCTTCGGCCCTCGTTTTGTCATTTCGGAGGTGCTGGATGTTCCTCTCCAAACTGCTGCTTGACCCCGCCCACCCGCAGGCGCGGCGCGATCTAGCCAATGCCTATGAGATGCACCGCACCCTGAGCCGGGTCTATGCCACGGGCCCAGATGACCCTCCGGCACGCTTCCTGTGGCGGTTGGAACACAGCGGCGACCGCTTGCCGGAGGAGGGAGCCACCGTACTGCTGCAGTCCGCCACGCCCGGTCGCTGGCAGTGCCTGCAGGAATTGCCTGGCTACGCCCGGGACCTGCATCCCGACAAGACCGTGCCTGTGGAGCAACTTCTGCAGGCCAGCCGCAGCCATGTGTTCCGGCTCTACTGTAATCCGACCGTAACCCGCGACCGCAAGCGTTACGGTCTGCTGCGTGAAGAAGAACAGCTCGCCTGGCTGGCCCGCCAGGGACGTCAGCACGGATTCTCACCGCTGCATGTTCGCATTGGCCGCAGCGAGCGCATCAGCCATCGGCATGGGCGGACCGGTCAGCGCATTACGCTGCAGACGGTGCAGTTCGATGGCTTGCTGAGCGTCGAGGATCCCGCGCAGTTGGGGCAGGCCCTGGTAAACGGTATTGGTCACGGCAAGGCGCTCGGCTTGGGAATGCTGTCGCTTGCGCCGGCCCACGGCTGACCATGTTGCCACCCCTCAAACCCATCCCCATCAAGGAGCGCATGTCCATCGTCTTCGTCGAGAAGGGCGAGATCGACGTGGTGGATGGGGCCTTCGTAGTGGTGGATCAGCAGGGTTTCCGGGTGCGGCCGGTGCTTACCCACATCCCGGTGGGCGGGGTCGCCTGCATCATGCTGGAACCAGGTACTAGGGTGTCCCACATGGCGGCTGCGTTGGCAGCGCGGGTGGGAACGCTGCTTGTGTGGGTGGGAGAGGCCGGTGTGCGCCTGTACTCATCCGGCCAGCCCGGCGGCGCGCGTGCCGACCGACTTCTCTACCAGGCCCGCCTGGCGCTAGACGACGCCCTGCGGTTGAAGGTGGTGCGCAAGATGTATGCGCTGCGCTTCGGTGAAGAGCCGCCAGCCAGGCGCAGCGTGGAGCAGTTGCGTGGCATCGAGGGGGCACGGGTCAAGCGGACCTACCAGCTGCTGGCGCAGAAATTTGGCGTGAAGTGGACCGGCCGCGCCTACAACCCGGAGCACTGGGACGTGTCCGACCTGCCCAACCGCTGTCTGTCGTCCGCCACAGCGGCGCTGTACGGCGTGACTGAGGCTGCGGTGCTGGCTGCGGGATACGCCCCGGCGGTAGGCTTCATCCACACCGGCAAGCCGCTCTCTTTCGTGTACGACGTGGCCGACATCTACAAATTCGATACTGTGGTGCCCACCGCCTTCCAGGTGGCTGCCAGCAACCCGCCCAAGCCGGAACAGGCTGTGCGCCTTGCCTGCCGCGATATCTTCCGCAAAACCAAACTGCTGGAACGCATCATCCCGGACATCGAAGAGATCCTTGCCGCCGGCGAAATTCCCCGCCCCGAGGCGCCGGAAGAGTCCGTCGCCCCCGCCATCACCAATCCAGAGAGTCTGGGTGATGCTGGTCATCGTGCTTGAGAATGCTCCGCCCCGGCTACGGGGCCGGCTGGCCCTATGGCTGCTGGAGGTGCGCGCCGGAGTGTATGTGGGCACATATTCGCGCAAGGTGCGGGAACACATCTGGAACCAGGTGGAAGCTGGAATTGACGATGGTAATGCGGTGATGATGTGGCACACGAACAACGAAGCTGGTTTCGAGTTCCAGACCCTCGGCCCCAACCGTCGGCTGCCCGCCGACTGGGACGGCGTGCGGCTTGTAAGTTTCCATCCAGACGCACAGAAGAACGATCTTTAAAAACTCGAAAACATGCCAATGGCAATAAAATGAGTCGGTAAAATTCACGCTTCAAATATTTCTATTAAAATTCATGGAGATGGAGGAAGTGTGTTCCCCACGCCCGTGGGGATGAACCGCTGGCGGGCGAGTTCGTAGCCGTCCATATACGGTGTTCCCCACGCCCGTGGGGATGAACCGCCGCTTCAGAGCCTGTGGGGCTTCGCGGGCGAGTGTTCCCCACGCCCGTGGGGATGAACCGGCTGCGAACTTTCCAGACAAGTCTTCGATGATGTGTTCCCCACGCCCGTGGGGATGAACCGTCGCCGTCACGCTGCCGGACGGCACCGAGGGCGTGTTCCCCACGCCCGTGGGGATGAACCGTCGCCGAACAGCTTGCGCCCGTGTTGAAGGGGGTGTTCCCCACGCCCGTGGGGATGAACCGGAATATCGTTGGGGCTATGAGAAGTATTATGAGTGTTCCCCACGCCCGTGGGGATGAACCGGCGCAATGCGTCGGTGCGGTCGATCAGCTTTGGTGTTCCCCACGCCCGTGGGGATGAACCGGCTACGCAGCAGCTCGCAGACCAGTTTGCAGAGTGTTCCCCACGCCCGTGGGGATGAACCGGCACTGTTTGGCGCGTATCAATCAGCGACAGTGTGTTCCCCACGCCCGTGGGGATGAACCGCCGCTCGACGTGCGCCCCGCATCCGGCCGCGGCGTGTTCCCCACGCCCGTGGGGATGAACCGAGTCTGCCACCAGAGTTGATAGGTTTGGCAAGGTGTTCCCCACGCCCGTGGGGATGAACCGTCGTGAACGGCAGTCACGCGGGCCGCGCCAAGGTGTTCCCCACGCCCGTGGGGATGAACCGCAGACCCCCCGCCGCAGCACTGGAGAGTGCGAGTGTTCCCCACGCCCGTGGGGATGAACCGCGTCATCTGCCGCTCTTCGGGGGATTTTGCAAGTGTTCCCCACGCCCGTGGGGATGAACCGCCTGATTTCCACGGCATCAAAGATGAAGACGGGTGTTCCCCACGCCCGTGGGGATGAACCGTGAGTGGGACGTTTAACGGTCAGACCATATGCGTGTTCCCCACGCCCGTGGGGATGAACCGGCGGATACGTCGCCATCACCCAGCGCAGCATCGTGTTCCCCACGCCCGTGGGGATGAACCGCGTGGCGATGCGGTTCATCCTGCGGCGGGTTTGTGTTCCCCACGCCCGTGGGGATGAACCGTGGAGCAGGCCATCGCCACCGCGTTTGCTGCGGTGTTCCCCACGCCCGTGGGGATGAACCGTGGTGCGCGGGTTGCCCGATGCGTCTGTCGATGTGTTCCCCACGCCCGTGGGGATGAACCGCGACACCCGGCCCACGTCACCGTCAGCATCGAGTGTTCCCCACGCCCGTGGGGATGAACCGCCGAAATACGCAAAGCGCCCGCCCATGCTCGTGTGTTCCCCACGCCCGTGGGGATGAACCGTGGGACAGCCTGATACTGCGCTACCTTCAGGGGTGTTCCCCACGCCCGTGGGGATGAACCGCGTTCGACCGCGGACTCGGTCTCGGCGCCGGTGTGTTCCCCACGCCCGTGGGGATGAACCGTTTATCGCCGTCATGGAAGGCATCGGCAAGACCGTGTTCCCCACGCCCGTGGGGATGAACCGGCGCTGTTTTGGGGCGCGGAGGATTGCGTGGTGTGTTCCCCACGCCCGTGGGGATGAACCGGAAACGACGACGGACACGCGGAGTCAGTTCGAGTGTTCCCCACGCCCGTGGGGATGAACCGCGTCCTGTCCGGCCTCAGTCGTCAGGTCAAGCGTGTTCCCCACGCCCGTGGGGATGAACCGTGCCTCGTCGAACACGTCCAGGTAAAACGACAGTGTTCCCCACGCCCGTGGGGATGAACCGTCTGCCCCTCGCCCTGATTGCGCTCTCCCTGCGTGTTCCCCACGCCCGTGGGGATGAACCGCGTGAGTACGCCGGGGGCGGGCTTCGGCTCGCGTGTTCCCCACGCCCGTGGGGATGAACCGGAGTATCAGTGGCAAACAACGGGGAAATACTAGTGTTCCCCACGCCCGTGGGGATGAACCGGGGTCGCGGCTGGAGAACAGCGTGTAGCCGAGGTGTTCCCCACGCCCGTGGGGATGAACCGAGATTGAGACAGAGCTAATAATGTGGTCTGACGTGTTCCCCACGCCCGTGGGGATGAACCAGGCGGCACGCGAGGAATATGAGAGGGCGCGTTGTGTTCCCCACGCCCGTGGGGATGAACCGGTTACGGTGACCGCGTTGCTGGTGGTGCCGTTGTGTTCCCCACGCCCGTGGGGATGAACCGCCGTGCAATACCGCATACGCCGTGGTGGACTAGTGTTCCCCACGCCCGTGGGGATGAACCGCGAACCTGGCACTACGAGACGCGGGAGCGAACGTGTTCCCCACGCCCGTGGGGATGAACCGCCCGGTCGCCGGTTGTTTGCCGACGACGGGTACGTGTTCCCCACGCCCGTGGGGATGCATGGTGACCTCAACGGACGGTCGCCTTGTGGAACACGCCCCGCAATCGCTGGATCCACCGGCAGCATCATCGCCCCGACGCCACTCGTTGCATTTTCGATTGGAACGTGGATTTCCGCTGAAGGGTGGAGGTCCGACGTACCCCAAGTGTGCCGCTTCCTGTCCTGTCGCCCAAGGACTCGAATCGAAACAACGAGACGTACGCGGCGCCAACTGAAGCGCCCGAGCCGAGCTGCCTGTCAGGCTCAAATCAGCGACCAAACCGATCGACAAGCGCACGTGCAGATTCCATTCTTCATGATCAAGCAGTCCAACGACATGATCTCGCTGATTGATGGTCATGATCAGCGGCTTTGAGGGGTGCGCTTGGGTTCGCTGA
>NZ_JBNCAR010000046.1:0-15577 GCF_051280715.1 Thauera sp. AutoDN2
TGATCGCCCCGATCGCCATGGAAGAGGGCCTGCGCTTCGCGATCCGCGAAGGCGGCCGTACCGTCGGCGCCGGCGTCGTCGCCAAGATCATCGAGTAATCGTCTCGCTGATTGCCAGATTGGCGCACCTGCAAGGGTGCGCTTTGCAGTCTCTGCTGCAGGGGTATAGCTCAACTGGCAGAGCGTCGGTCTCCAAAACCGAAGGTTGGGGGTTCGATTCCCTCTGCCCCTGCCATATTTTTCCGGGTGTTCATCCGCAATGGCCGATAAGTTGAAATTCGCGCTGGCGCTGGCACTGTTGGCAGCCGGCGTGGTCGGCTTCTATGTGCTTTCCGAGCAGCCGCTCGTCCTGCGTGTTCTCTCCGTCCTGGCGGGTCTGGGACTGGGTATTGCCGTGGCTTCAGTCTCCGAACCCGGCAAGCGTTTCATAGGCTTTGCGCGTGAGTCGATCACCGAAACCAAGAAAGTCGTCTGGCCGAGCCGCAAGGAAACCACGCAGACCACCGGTCTGGTATTCGCGTTTGCTGTTGCGACTGCGGTCTTTCTCTGGCTGACGGACAAGAGCCTGGAGTGGGTTCTGTACGACCTCATTCTGGGTTGGAAGTGATATGACCAAACGTTGGTATGTGGTTCATGCCTATTCGGGCTTCGAGAAGTCCGTTCAGCGCGCCCTCATCGAGCGGGTGAATCGTTCGGGCATGCAGGATAGTTTTGGCCAGATCCTCGTTCCGGTGGAGGAGGTGGTTGAACTGCGTGGTGGCCAGAAGACCGTGACAGAGCGCAAGTTCTTCCCGGGCTACGTCCTCGTCGAGATGGAGATGAATGACGAGAGCTGGCACCTGGTGAAGTCCACGCCCAAGGTTACTGGCTTTGTGGGCGGTACCGCGAACAAGCCCGCGCCGATCTCGGAGAAGGAGGTCGAGAAGATCATGCAGCAGATGCAGGAGGGGGTGGATAAGCCTCGTCCGAAGGTGCTGTTCGAGATCGGTGAGGTGGTTCGGGTCAAGGAAGGTCCGTTCACCGACTTCCATGGTTCGGTCGAGGATGCGAACTACGAGAAGAACAAATTGCGCGTGTCGGTGACCATTTTTGGTCGCGCCACGCCGGTCGAGCTGGATTTCGCCCAGGTCGAGAAGGCCTGAGCAAAACGGCAGACCTCCGGGTCTGCTGTAGCCCGTTCACGCGGGCGAAGCGAGGAGCGCCGGTACTTCCGGCGCGCTAGCACTCATCACAGGAGCAAGCCGCAATGGCAAAGAAAATCATTGGCTACATCAAGCTGCAGGTTCCGGCCGGTAAGGCCAACCCCAGCCCCCCCATCGGTCCGGCGCTCGGTCAGCGCGGTCTGAACATCATGGAGTTCTGCAAGGCGTTCAACGCCAAGACCCAAGGCCTTGAGCCGGGTCTGCCGATTCCGGTGGTGATCACCGCCTTCGCCGACAAGTCCTTCACGTTCATCATGAAGACGCCGCCGGCGACGATCCTGATCAAGAAGGCCGCCGGGATCCAGAAGGGTTCCGCCAAGCCGCACACCGACAAGGTGGGCAAGATCACTCGTGCCCAGGTCGAAGACATCGCCAAGGCCAAGCAGCCGGACCTTACCGCTGCCGACCTCGAAGCCGCCGTGCGCACCATCGCCGGTTCCGCCCGCAGCATGGGCATCACCGTGGAGGGCCTGTAATCATGGCGAAGCTGTCCAAGCGAGTTCAGGCGCTGCGCGCCAAGGTTGATCGCAATCAGGCTTATCCGGTCGCTGACGCCCTGCGTCTGGTCAAGGAGTGCGCCACCGCCAAGTTCGACGAGTCGATCGACATCGCCGTGAACCTCGGCGTCGATGCGCGCAAATCCGACCAGGTCGTTCGCGGTTCTGTCGTGCTGCCCGCCGGTACCGGCAAGTCGGTGCGCGTGGCCGTGTTTGCCCAGGGCGACAAGGCCGAAGCCGCACGCGCCGCGGGTGCCGAAGTCGTCGGTTTCGACGACCTGGCCGAGCAGGTCAAGGCGGGCAACCTGAACTTTGACGTCTGCATCGCGACCCCTGACGCCATGCGCGTGGTTGGTCAGTTGGGCCAGATCCTCGGTCCGCGCGGTTTGATGCCGAACCCGAAGGTCGGTACCGTGACCATGGATGTGGCGACTGCCGTCAAGAACGCGAAGGCTGGTCAGGTCCAGTACCGCACGGACAAGGCGGGCCTCGTGCATGCCACCATCGGTCGTGCTTCGTTCGAACTCGATGCGCTGCAGCAGAACCTGTCCGCCTTCATCGACGCGCTGGTCAAGGCCAAGCCAGCTGCCGCCAAGGGCATCTATCTCCGCCGTATCGCCGTCTCCAGCACCATGGGTGCCGGTGTGCGCGTGGAGCCCAGCAGCGTCAACGCTGCGTGATTGCAAGGGCGCCCCTGCGGGCGCCCGAAGTACTTTGAGCCGCAGCGGCGACAGCGCTGCGGATCGTCAAAGACCGCAGGTGCGCGTTCCTCGTGTTCGCGTTTAAGCATGAAAATGGCCTGCGCAGACGGTGTGCTCAGAACAGGATTTGGCCGTTTATCCGGCCCCGCTCCTGATCAAGGTCGCCGTGGGTGCGAACCACAGTATCGGTTCGCGTGTTGACTTGAAAGGAGGAAAGACCTATGGGTCTCAATCTCGATGACAAGAAAGCCGTAGTGGCTGAGGTGTCGGCACAGGTGGCCAACGCTCAGACGATCGCGGTGGCCGAGTATCGCGGCATTGCGGTGGGCGATCTCACCACGCTGCGTGCGAAGGCCCGCGAGTCTGGTGTTTACCTGCGTGTGCTGAAGAACACCCTGGTCCGTCGCGCAATCGCCGGTACCCCGTTCGAGGGGCTGGCAGGCGATCTGACCGGCCCGCTGATCTATGGCATCTCGACCGATCCGGTCGCTGCTGCCAAGGTGCTCAACGACTTCGCCAAGGGTAACGACAAGATCGTCCTGCGCGCTGGTTCCTACGCGGGCAATACGCTCGACAAGGCCGGCATTCAGGCGCTCGCCTCGATCCCGAGTCGCGAAGAGCTCCTCGCCAAGCTGCTGGGTGTCATGCAGGCGCCGGTTTCCGGCTTTGCTGGCGCGCTGGCCGCCCTCGCCAAGAAGCGCGAGGAAGAAGGCGCGGCCGCCTGATCGCGAACTCTCGCTACTACGTTTCCCTAAAAAATACCGATTCTGGAGTTATCTCAAATGGCAATCAGCAAAGAAGACATCCTGGAAGCCGTTGCTGGCATGACCGTGATGGACCTGAACGACCTCGTCAAGGCGTTCGAAGAGAAGTTCGGTGTGTCCGCTGCCTCGCTCGCCGTGGCTGCCCCGGGTGCCGCTGCCGCTGCCCCGGTTGAAGAGAAGACCGAGTTCGACGTCGTGCTGCTTGAAGCAGGCGCCAAGAAGGTCGAGGTCATCAAGGTCGTCCGTGCCGCTACCGGCCTGGGCCTGAAGGAAGCCAAGGACGTGGTCGACGGCGCGCCGAAGACCGTGAAGGAAGGCGCTCCGAAGGCTGACGCCGAAGCGCTGAAGAAGCAACTGGAAGAAGCTGGCGCCAAGGTCGAAATCAAGTAATATTCGACTTCCCAGTTGGGCTGGCACTCTCAGGAGTGCCGGCCCTTTCGTGCTTTGTGATCGAGATTGCGTGAGATCCGCAGTTTTCGATGACAGGCCAGAGCGTTTGTAGATCGACCGGTCGCCCAGCAGCAGCGGGCTGCAAGCTACCGGAACCGCCCGAACGTTGTGTCCTGTCTTTCCGATGTTAGCCCTCTAGCCGGAGCATCCATGGCGTATTCCTACACCGAAAAGAAACGTATCCGCAAGAGCTTCGCCAAGCGCGCGGCCGTGCTTGATGCGCCTTTCCTGCTCGCCACCCAGATCGAGTCCTTTGCCGAATTCCTGCAAGCGGACACCCCGCCCGAGGCGCGGCGTAACCAGGGTCTGCAGGCCGCGTTCACCTCGATCTTCCCGATCTCGAGTCACAGCGGCAACGCGCGTCTCGAGTACGTGCAGTACATGCTGGGCGAGCCGGCCTTCGATGTGAAGGAATGCCAGCAGCGTGGCCTGACTTTCGCGTCGCCCCTGCGCGCGCGCGTGCGCCTGGTCATCATGGACCGCGAGGCGCCAAAGGAAACCATCAAGGAGGTGAAGGAGCAGGAGGTCTACATGGGCGAGATTCCGCTCATGACCAACACCGGCTCCTTCGTCATCAATGGCACCGAGCGCGTCATCGTCTCGCAGCTGCACCGCTCGCCGGGCGTGTTCTTCGAGCACGACCGCGGCAAGACCCACTCCTCGGGCAAGCTGTTGTTCTCGGCGCGCATCATCCCCTACCGTGGCTCGTGGCTGGACTTCGAGTACGACCCGAAGGACTACCTCTACTTCCGCGTCGACCGCCGACGCAAGATGCCGGTGACGATCCTGCTGCGCGCGATCGGCCTGACCCCGGAAGAGATCCTCGCTACCTTCCACGATACGGACACCTTCCACCTGCAGGGCGAGGGTGCGCAGTTCGAACTGGTGCCCGAGCGGCTGCGCGGCGAGATGGCGCGCTTCGACATCACGACCCCGGACGGCAAGATCATCGTCGCGCGCGACAAGCGCATCACCTCCAAGCACATCCGTGAGATCGACCAGGCCGGCGTGAAGACCATGGCGGTTCCGGACGACTTCATCCTTGGCCGCGTGATCGCCAATGACATCGCGGATCCCGAGACCGGTGAGGTGCTGGCGCGCGCAAACGATGAGATCACCGAGGATCTGCTCGATAAACTGCGCCTTGCCAACGTGACCGAACTGCGCACCCTGTACATCAACGACCTCGACCGCGGCGGCTACATCTCGCAGACCCTGCGCATCGACGAAACGGCGGACCAGTGGGCGGCGCGGGTCGCGATCTACCGCATGATGCGTCCGGGCGAGCCGCCCACCGAGGATGCGGTCGAAGGTCTCTTCCAGGGCCTGTTCTATGCCGAGGAGCGCTACGACCTGTCCTCCGTCGGCCGCATGAAGTTCAACCGCCGCGCCTACCCCGAGAAGATCGACGACAAGGCGCCGGGCTGGCTCAAGCGCTTCCACGAGCGTGTCGGCCCGCAGGGCGAGGACGGGCCTGGTGTGCTCACTAACGACGACATCCTGGCGGTGGTCGGCGTGCTGGTCGAACTGCGCAACGGCCGTGGCGAAATCGACGACATTGACCACCTCGGCAACCGCCGTGTGCGGTCCGTCGGTGAACTCGCCGAGAACCAGTTCCGCGCGGGTCTGGTGCGCGTCGAGCGCGCCGTCAAGGAGCGTCTGTCGCAGGCCGAGTCCGACAACCTGATGCCGCACGACCTGATCAACGCCAAGCCGATCTCGGCTGCGATCAAGGAGTTCTTCGGCTCCAGCCAGCTGTCGCAGTTCATGGACCAGACCAACCCGCTGTCCGAGATCACGCACAAGCGCCGCGTCTCCGCGCTGGGCCCGGGCGGTCTGACGCGCGAGCGTGCCGGCTTCGAGGTGCGCGACGTGCACCCGACCCACTACGGCCGGGTGTGTCCGATCGAGACGCCGGAAGGTCCGAACATCGGTCTGATCAACTCGCTGGCCGTGTATGCCCGCACCAACCGTCACGGCTTCCTCGAAACCCCGTATCGCAAGGTGGTCGATGGCAAGGTCACCGACCAGATCGACTTCCTGTCCGCGATCGAGGAAGGCCAGTACGTGATCGCGCAGGCGAACGCCGAGATCGACGCCGCCGGCATGCTGGCGGGCGACCTGGTTTCGTGCCGCAGCAAGGGCGAGTTCCTGCTCGCCACCGCGGACATGGTGCAGTACATGGACGTGGCACCGGGCCAGATCGTGTCCGTTGCGGCCTCACTGATTCCATTCCTCGAGCACGATGATGCCAACCGCGCGCTGATGGGCGCGAACATGCAGCGCCAGGCCGTGCCCTGCCTGCGACCGGAGAAGCCGCTGGTCGGCACCGGCATCGAGCGCCGCGTCGCGGTCGACTCGGGTACTGCGGTGCAGGCGACGCGCGGCGGCATGGTGGACTATGTGGATGCCAACCGGGTCGTGATCCGGGTGAATGACGACGAAACCCTGCCGGGCGAGGTCGGCGTCGACATCTACAACATGATCAAGTACACCCGTTCCAACCAGAACACCAACATCAACCAGCGTCCGGTGGTGAAGGTCGGTGACCGCATCGCCAAGGGCGACGTGGTGGCCGACGGCGCTTCCACCGACCTGGGCGAGCTGGCGCTGGGCCAGAACATGCTGGTCGGCTTCATGCCCTGGAACGGCTACAACTTCGAGGACTCGATCCTCATCTCCGAGCGTGTGGTCGCCGACGACCGCTTCACCTCGATCCACGTCGAGGAACTGACGGTCGTGGCACGCGACACCAAGCTCGGACCCGAGGAGATCACCCGCGACATCGCGTCGCTGGGCGAGGCGCAGCTTTCGCGCCTGGACGAGTCCGGCATCGTGTATATCGGCGCCGAGGTCGAAGCAGGTGATGTGCTCGTTGGCAAGGTCACGCCCAAGGGCGAGACACAGCTGACGCCGGAAGAGAAGCTGCTGCGCGCGATCTTTGGTGAGAAGGCGTCCGATGTGAAGGACACCTCGCTGCGCGTGCCTTCGGGCATGGTCGGAACGGTGATCGACGTTCAGGTCTTCACCCGTGAGGGCATCGAGCGCGACAAGCGCGCGCAGTCGATCATCGACGACCAGCTGCGCAGCTTCAAGACGGACCTTGCGGATCAGATGCGTATCGTGGAACGGGATGCTTTTGCCCGTATCCGCCGCATGATCGTCGGCCAGATCGCCAACGGTGGCCCGAAGAAGCTCGCCAAGGGCACTGCGCTCACCGACGCCTACCTCGACGGTCTCGAGCTTTACCACTGGTTCGACATCCGCTTGGCGGACGAGACCCTGGCGGTACAGCTCGAGGCGGTGCGCGAGGGCCTGGAGAACACGCGCAAGGACTTCGAGCAGGCCTTCGAGATCAAGAAGAAGAAGCTCACCCAGGGTGACGAACTGCCCCCGGGTGTGCAGAAGATGGTCAAGGTGTACCTGGCCGTCAAGCGCCGCCTGCAGCCGGGCGACAAGATGGCCGGCCGTCACGGCAACAAGGGTGTCGTATCGAAGATCGTGCCGGTCGAGGACATGCCGTACATGGAAGACGGCACCCCGCTGGACATCGTGCTCAACCCGCTCGGCGTGCCGTCGCGGATGAACATCGGTCAGATCCTCGAGACCCACCTCGGCTGGGCCGCGAAGGGGCTCGGCCAGCAGATCGACAGGATGCTGCAGGCGCAGGCTTCCGCGACCGAACTGCGCGGCTTCCTCGAGCAGATCTACAACACGAGCGGCAAGCCGGAGGCGCTCGACACCTTTGCCGATGACGAGGTGCGCGAGCTTGCGTCGAACCTGAAGAAGGGCGTGCCCTTCGCAACCCCGGTGTTCGATGGCGCGAAGGAGGACGAGATCCAGCAGATGCTGGAGCTCGCTGGCCTGCCGACGGGAGGCCAGGTCACCCTCTTCGATGGCCGCACCGGCGAGGCGTTCGAACGCAAGGTCACCGTCGGCTACAAGCATGTGCTGAAGCTGCACCACCTGGTCGATGACAAGATGCACGCGCGTTCGACCGGTCCGTACTCGCTCGTCACCCAGCAGCCGCTGGGCGGCAAGGCGCAGTTCGGTGGACAGCGTTTCGGTGAGATGGAAGTGTGGGCCCTCGAAGCCTATGGCGCGGCCTACACGCTGCAGGAGATGCTCACGGTCAAGTCGGACGACGTGACCGGCCGAACCAAGGTGTACGAAAACATCGTCAAGGGCGAGCACAAGATCGATTCCGGCATGCCGGAGTCCTTCAATGTGCTGGTGAAGGAAATCCGCTCGCTCGCGATCGACATCGATCTCGACCGCGGATAAGCCGACCCCGACAACCCTGCGAATGAATCCAGGGGGCGTTGACCCGAGCGGTTGCGCCCCCGCATGGAGTGAACAATGAAGAGCCTGCTCGCTGACCTGTTCAAGCAAACCCTGCCGAACGAGGAAGAGTTCGACGCGATAACCATCGGTCTCGCGTCGCCGGACAAGATCCGGTCCTGGTCCTACGGTGAGGTGAAGAAGCCCGAGACCATCAACTACCGCACTTTCAAGCCGGAGCGTGACGGCCTGTTCTGCGCCAAGATCTTTGGCCCGGTGAAGGACTACGAGTGCCTGTGTGGTAAATACAAGCGCCTCAAGCACCGTGGCGTGATCTGCGAGAAGTGCGGCGTCGAGGTGACGCTTTCAAAGGTGCGCCGCGAGCGCATGGGCCACATCGAGCTGGCCTCGCCGGTCGCCCACATCTGGTTCCTGAAGAGCCTGCCGAGCCGTCTCGGCATGGTGCTCGACATGACGCTGCGCGACATCGAGCGCGTGCTCTACTTCGAAGCCTTCGTGGTGGTCGAGCCCGGCATGACCCCGCTCAATCGCGGCCAGTTGCTGACCGAGGACGACTATCTGGCCAAGGTCGAGGAGTACGGCGACGAGTTCGACGCCGTGATGGGTGCCGAGGGTGTCGCTGCGCTGCTGCGCAGCCTGGACATCAACCTGGAGGCCGAGAAGCTGCGCGGCGACCTGGAGACCACCAACTCCGAAGCCAAGATCAAGAAGTTCTCCAAGCGCCTGAAGGTGCTCGAAGCCTTCCAGCAGTCCGGCATCAAGCCCGAGTGGATGGTGCTGGAGGTGCTGCCGGTGCTGCCGCCCGACCTGCGCCCGCTGGTGCCGCTGGATGGTGGCCGCTTCGCGACGTCCGACCTGAACGATCTGTATCGTCGCGTCATCAACCGTAACAACCGCCTCAAGCGCCTGCTCGAGCTGAAGGCGCCCGACATCATCGTGCGCAACGAGAAGCGCATGCTGCAGGAAGCCGTCGACTCGCTGCTCGACAACGGCCGCCGTGGCAAGGCCATGACCGGGGCCAACAAGCGCCCGCTGAAGTCGCTGGCCGACATGATCAAGGGCAAGGGCGGCCGATTCCGTCAGAACCTGCTCGGCAAGCGGGTCGACTACTCGGGCCGTTCGGTGATTACCGTCGGTCCGCAGCTCAAGCTGCACCAGTGCGGTCTGCCCAAGCTGATGGCGCTGGAGCTGTTCAAGCCCTTCATCTTCAACAAGCTCGAACTGATGGGGCTGGCCACGACCATCAAGCAGGCCAAGAAGATGGTGGAGTCTCAGGAGCCGGTGGTGTGGGACATCCTCGAAGAGGTGATCCGCGAGCATCCGGTGCTGCTGAACCGCGCACCGACCCTGCACCGTCTTGGCATCCAGGCCTTTGAGCCGGTACTGATCGAAGGCAAGGCAATCCAGCTCCACCCGCTGGTCTGCGTCGCGTTCAACGCCGACTTCGACGGCGACCAGATGGCCGTCCACGTTCCGCTGTCGCTCGAAGCGCAGATGGAAGCCCGCACCCTGATGCTGGCCTCCAACAACGTACTGTCGCCCGCCAACGGCGAGCCGATCATTGTGCCGTCGCAAGACATCGTTCTGGGTCTGTATTACGCCACCCGTGAAGGCATCAACGTGCCGGGCGAGGGCATGATCTTCACTGACGTTTCGGAAGTGAAGCGCGCCTACGAATCGGGCCAGATCGCGCTGCATGCGCGCGTCACCGTGCGCTTGAAGGAGGCCGATCTCGGTCCCAACGGCGAGCGCATCGAGAAAGTCGTGCGTCACAACACCACCGCGGGTCGGGCGATCCTGTCCGAGATCCTGCCGGCTGGGCTGCCCTTCAGCGTGATCGACAAGCCGCTGAAGAAAAAGGAAATCTCCAAGCTCATCAACGCCTCGTTCCGTCGCTGCGGCTTGCGTGCAACGGTGATCTTCGCCGACAAGCTGATGCAGTTCGGCTATGGCCTCGCCACACGCGCGGGTCTGTCGATCGCGGTCAAGGACATGCTGGTGCCCAACGCCAAGCACGACCTGATCCGCGCCGCCGAGGCCGAGGTGAAGGAGATCGCCCAGCAATACACCTCAGGTCTGGTGACCGACGGCGAGCGCTACAACAAGGTCGTGGACATCTGGGGCCGCTGCGGTGACCAGGTCGCCAAGGCCATGATGGAACAACTCGGCTCCGAAGAGGTGGTTGACCGCGAGGGCAAGACGGTCCGCCAGGAGTCCTTCAACGCGATCTACATGATGGCCGACTCGGGGGCACGCGGCTCCGCGGCACAGATCCGACAGCTCGCCGGCATGCGGGGCCTGATGGCCAAGCCGGACGGCTCCATCATCGAGACGCCGATCACCACCAATTTCCGGGAAGGCCTCAACGTTCTGCAGTACTTCATCTCGACGCACGGCGCCCGTAAGGGTCTTGCCGATACCGCGCTGAAGACCGCGAACTCGGGCTACCTGACCCGTCGTCTGGTCGACGTGACTCAGGATCTGGTCGTGATCGAGGACGACTGCGGCACGCGCGAAGGCTTCGCCATGAAGGCCCTGATCGAGGGCGGCGAGGTGGTGGAGCCGCTGCGTGAGCGCATCCTCGGCCGCGTGTGCGTCGACGATGTCGTCAACCCCGAGACGCAGGAAACCGTCATCGAAGCGGGCAGCCTGCTAGACGAGGACGCCGTGGATCTCATCGAAAGCCTGGGTGTGGACGAGGTCAAGGTCCGTACTCCGCTGACGTGCGAAACCCGCTACGGATTGTGTGCAAAGTGCTACGGCCGAGATCTGGGTCGCGGCAGCATGGTCAACGCTGGTGAGGCTGTGGGCGTGATCGCTGCGCAGTCGATCGGCGAGCCGGGCACTCAGCTCACCATGCGTACCTTCCACGTCGGTGGTGCGGCTTCTCGGGCGGCTGCTGCCAGCGGGGTCGAAGCCAAATCTGCGGGTTCCATCCGCTTTGCGGGCAACATGCGTTACGTAGCGAACCCGAAGGGCGAAAAGATCGTCATCGCGCGTTCGGCTGAACTTGTGGTGGCCGACGACCTTGGTCGCGAGCGCGAGCGTCACAAGCTTCCGTACGGCGCGCTGCTGCTCGTTGATGACGGCGCCGCCGTCAAGGCGGGGACCCAACTGGCAAGCTGGGATCCGCACACCCGTCCGATCGTCACCGAATACACCGGTACGGTGAAGTTCGAGAACGTGGAAGAGGGGGTCACCGTCGCCAAGCAGATCGACGAGGTGACGGGCCTTTCGACCCTGGTGGTCATCGATGCAAAGCGCCGCTCCACCACCGGCGCCACGAAGGGCGTGCGTCCTCAGGTCAAGCTGCTCGACGAGAACGGTGAGGAAGTGAAGATCGCCGGCACCGAGCATTCGGTGGCCATCACCTTCCAGGTCGGTTCGCTGATCACGGTGAAGGACGGTCAGCAGATCAATGTGGGTGACATCCTGGCGCGCATTCCGCAGGAATCGGCCAAGACCCGCGACATTACCGGCGGTCTGCCGCGTGTTGCCGAGCTGTTCGAGGCACGGGCACCCAAGGACGCCGGCATGCTTGCCGAGTGCACCGGCACCGTATCCTTCGGCAAGGAGACCAAGGGCAAGCAGCGTCTGGTCATCACCGAGCCGGACGGCACTTCGCACGAGTTCCTGATTCCGAAGGATAAGCACCTTATGGTGCACGACGGTCAGGTGGTGAACAAGGGCGAACTCATCGTCGACGGTCCGGCTGACCCGCACGACATCCTGCGTTTGCAGGGCATCAGCGAACTGGCCCGCTACGTCATCGACGAGGTGCAGGACGTGTACCGGCTCCAGGGCGTGAAGATCAACGACAAGCACATCGAGGTGATTGTTCGTCAGATGCTGCGCCGCGTGGTGATTACGGATCCGGGCGATACCAAGTTCATCCGCGAGGAGCAGGTCGAACGCTCCGAGGTGCTGGACGAGAACGACCGTGTGGAAGCCGATGGCAAGCTGCCGGCGCAGTACGAGAACGTGCTGCTGGGCATCACCAAGGCCTCACTGTCGACGGATTCCTTCATTTCCGCAGCGTCCTTCCAGGAAACCACCCGCGTGCTGACCGAAGCGGCGATCATGGGCAAGCGCGACGAACTGCGCGGCCTGAAAGAGAACGTCATCGTCGGACGCCTGATCCCGGCCGGTACGGGTCTCGCCTATCACCGCAGCCGCAAGGCACAGGAGCAGGGCGTGGATCTCGGCGCCGAGCATGCCTGGGCGGCAGCAGATGTTGCTGAAACGCAGCAGGACATCGAGGCGAGTTGACTTTCGGACCAACCTCGGAATAAACTCCGGCCTCTTTTTTGTGGACTGACCAATCGTAGTCAGTCGCAGCCGGAATAATCCGCCCGCGGCGGCCCATGGTGGGCTGCCGCGGTCTTATGGGAAATTCTTAAGCTATGCCAACAATCAATCAGCTTGTCCGCAAGCCGCGCCAAATGGAAGTTGCCAAGAGCAAGGTTCCGGCGCTTGAAGCTTGCCCGCAGAAGCGCGGCGTCTGCACTCGCGTGTACACCACGACCCCGAAGAAGCCGAACTCGGCGCTGCGTAAGGTCGCCAAGGTTCGTCTCACCAATGGTTTTGAGGTCATCTCGTACATTGGCGGTGAAGGTCACAACCTCCAGGAGCACTCCGTGGTGCTGATCCGTGGCGGTCGTGTAAAGGACCTTCCGGGTGTGCGCTATCACATCGTCCGTGGCTCCCTCGATCTGCAGGGTGTCAAGGATCGTAAGCAGTCGCGCTCGAAGTACGGTGCCAAGCGCCCGAAGAAAGCCTGATTGTCGGTCACAGAAATTTAGCGAGAGGTTGTCATGCCGCGTCGTCGTGAAGTACCCAAGCGCGAGGTCCTGCCGGATCCGAAGTTCGGTAACCAGGATGTCTCCAAGTTCATCAACGTCATCATGCAGTCGGGCAAGAAGGCTGTGGCCGAGCGCATCGTCTATGGTGCCTTCGAGCACATCTCGACCAAGTCCGGTAAGGATCCGCTCGAAGTCTTCTCGAGCGCTGTGGGTAACGTGAAACCGGTCGTCGAGGTCAAGAGCCGTCGTGTTGGCGGTGCCAACTACCAGGTTCCGGTCGAGGTTCGTCCGTCGCGCCGGATGGCGCTGTCGATGCGCTGGCTGCGTGAAGCCGCGCGCAAGCGTGCCGAGAAGTCGATGGCTCAGCGCCTGGCTGGCGAGCTGCTCGAGGCTGCGGAGGGTCGCGGTGCCGCCATGAAGAAGCGCGAAGAAGTTCACCGCATGGCTGAAGCCAACAAGGCGTTCTCGCACTTCCGCTTCTGATTCTGATCGGCAGCGGTAACTCGGGCCCTGTATAGGGCTCGATTGTTTTCCAACGCAAGAAACTCGTTCATCGCGCCTGGTGCGCGACTAACTGAAGGCAGGTTATAACGTGGCTCGCAAGACTCCCATCGAGCGCTACCGCAACATCGGTATCTCCGCTCACATCGACGCCGGCAAGACGACTACGACCGAGCGCATCCTCTTCTACACCGGCGTGAGCCATAAGCTCGGTGAGGTGCACGATGGCGCAGCCACGACGGACTGGATGGTGCAGGAGCAGGAGCGCGGCATCACCATCACCTCGGCAGCGGTGACCTGCTTCTGGAAGGGTATGGATCAATCCTTCCCTGAGCACCGTTTCAACATCATCGACACCCCGGGGCACGTCGACTTCACCATCGAGGTGGAGCGTTCGATGCGCGTGCTCGACGGTGCGTGCATGGTGTATTGCGCAGTGGGTGGCGTTCAGCCTCAATCCGAGACCGTGTGGCGTCAGGCGACCAAGTACAAGGTGCCGCGCCTCGCCTTCGTTAACAAGATGGACCGCTCGGGCGCGAACTTCTTCAAGGTCGTTGACCAGATGAAGAATCGCCTGAAGGCCAATCCTGTTCCGGTGGTAATCCCCATTGGTGCGGAGGATACCTTCAAGGGTGTCGTCGATCTGCTGAAGATGAAGGCGATCATTTGGGACGAAGCCTCCCAGGGCATGAAGTTCGAGTACCACGACATTCCGGCAGAGTTGCTCGGAACGGCCGAAGAGTGGCGTGCGAGCATGGTTGAGGCCGCTGCCGAAGCTAATGAAGAACTGATGAACAAGTATCTCGAGGAAGGTGAGCTTTCCGAGGAAGAGGTGATCGCGGGTCTGCGTGCGCGCACCCTTGCCTGCGAGATCCAGCCGATGCTGTGCGGCACTGCGTTCAAGAACAAGGGTGTGCAGCGCATGCTCGACGCCGTGATTCAGTACCTGCCGTCGCCGATCGACATTCCGCCGGTCGCGGGCGTCGATGACGATGAGAAGGAAGTGGTTCGTCATGCACGTGACGACGAGAAGTTCTCCGCGCTCGCGTTCAAGCTCATGACTGACCCCTTTGTTGGCCAGTTGACCTTCATTCGCGTGTATTCGGGTGTGCTCGAATCGGGTTCGACCGTGTTGAACTCGGTGAAGAACCGCAAGGAACGCATTGGCCGCATCCTGCAGATGCACGCCAATGACCGTGAAGAGATCAAGGAGGTGCTCGCCGGTGACATTGCCGCCGTTGTCGGCCTCAAGGATGTCACCACGGGTGAAACTCTGTGCGACACGAGCGCGCCGGTCATCCTTGAGCGCATGGTGTTCCCGGATCCTGTGATCCACGTCGCCGTCGAGCCCAAGACCAAGAGCGACCAGGAAAAGATGGGCCTTGCGCTGTCGCGCCTGGCGGCCGAAGATCCGTCCTTCCGTGTGCGCACCGACGAGGAGTCGGGGCAGACCATCATTTCGGGGATGGGTGAACTTCACCTCGAGATCATCGTTGACCGCATGAAGCGCGAGTTCAACGTCGAGGCCAACGTCGGCGCGCCCCAGGTCGCCTACCGCGAGACCATCCGCAAGGCGGCAAACGACGTCGAAGGCAAGTTCGTCAAGCAATCCGGTGGTCGTGGTCAGTACGGTCACGTCGTTATCAACCTCGAACCGGCTGAACAGGGTAAGGGCTACGAGTTCGTGGATGCCGTCAAGGGTGGCGTGGTTCCGCGCGAGTACATCCCTGCGGTGGACAAGGGCATCCAGGAAACCCTGCCGAATGGCGTGCTCGCTGGATTCCCGGTGGTTGACGTCAAGGTCACGCTGCACTTCGGTTCCTATCACGATGTCGACTCCAACGAAAACGCCTTCAAGATGGCGGGTTCGATGGCGTTCAAGGAAGCCATGCGTAAGGCCAGCCCCGTGCTGCTCGAGCCGATGATGGCGGTCGTGGTCGAGACGCCGGAAGACTATATGGGTAACGTCATGGGTGACCTGTCTGGTCGTCGTGGCATCGTTCAGGGTATGGATGACATCCCGGGCGGAATGAAGGAAATCAAGGCCGAGGTGCCGCTGGCCGAGATGTTCGGCTACGCTACTCAGTTGCGCTCGCTGACCCAGGGTCGTGCGACCTACTCGATGGAGTTCAAGCACTACGCCGAAGCTCCGAAGAGCGTGGCCGAAGCCGTCATCAGCAGCCGTAAGTAATCAACACACTCAACTCAAGGACTCACGAACATGGCAAAGGGTAAGTTCGAACGTACCAAGCCCCACGTGAACGTCGGCACCATCGGCCACGTTGACCACGGCAAGACCACGCTGACCGCTGCGATCACCACGATCCTGTCGAAGAAGTTCGGCGGCGAAGCCAAGGCG
>NZ_JBNCAR010000047.1:0-14428 GCF_051280715.1 Thauera sp. AutoDN2
GGGGGAATCTGCTTCGGGCTACGCCCTTCGCAGATTCCCCCGCGTCGCCTCTCCCTCGCTCGACAGCAAGCACACAGGAGGGCAAACAGGACCGCGAATCCGATACACTTATCCACAGCTGCAGCAATGACGAGCAGCTATCGCCCTTGGTCAAAATTCAACCGGTACACCTGATCAATATTGGACCGGCGCCGACAGGGCTGTGGCGCTGATTGCCTTTCAACAGGAGACTTCTCATGGCCTACCCTAACCCGTATCCACGCCCCGCACCGGATCCCTTCATCCGGCGCTGGCTCTTCATCACCGCCTGTATTGCCGCGCTCATGCTGCTGTGGCAGTTCCTGCCCGCCATCGAGGCCTGGTTCAGTCCGCGCGAAGCGGCAGAACGCACTGTGACGGCGCGTGGCGATCTGGCGGCGGACGAAAAGGCCACCATCGAACTGTTCGAAAAATCGCGCGCCTCGGTGGTCTACATCACTACCGCACAATTGGTACGCGATGTCTGGACGCGCAACGTCTTCTCCGTGCCGCGCGGCACTGGCTCGGGCTTCATCTGGGACGACGCCGGCCATGTCGTGACCAATTTCCACGTCATCCAGGGCGCGTCGGAGGCCACCGTCAAACTCGCCGACGGACGCGACTACCAGGCCGCGCTGGTAGGGGCGAGCCCTGCGCACGACATCGCTGTGCTCAAGATCGGCGTCGGTTTCAAGCGCCCGCCGGCTGTGCCGGTCGGCACCAGTGCCGACCTCAAGGTGGGTCAGAAGGTGTTCGCTATCGGCAACCCCTTCGGCCTGGACTGGACGCTCACCACCGGCATCGTCTCCGCGCTCGACCGCTCGTTACCGGGAGAAGCGGGCGGCCCGACAATTGATCACCTGGTCCAGACCGACGCCGCCATTAACCCCGGCAACTCGGGCGGCCCCCTGCTCGATTCGGCAGGGCGGCTTATCGGCATCAACACGGCGATCTACAGTCCCTCCGGCGCCTCGGCCGGGATCGGTTTTGCCGTGCCGGTGGACACCGTCATGCGGGTAGTGCCGCAACTCATCAAGTCCGGTAAGTACATCCGTCCGGCGCTGGGCATTGAGGTGGACGAACAGCTCAATCAGCGCCTGCTGGCGCTGACTGGAAGCAAGGGCGTGTTCGTGTTGCGTGTTACCCCTGGTTCGGCAGCGCACAAGGCCGGCCTCGCGGGTGTCGAAGTCACGCCGCAAGGCATCGTGCCGGGCGACCGCATCATCGATGTTGATGGCAAGGCGACGGACGATGTGGCCAAGCTGCTCGCGCGGCTAGACGACAGGAAGGTCGGCGATGTGGTGGTCTTGTTAGTGGAACGGGCCGGCAAATCGCGCGAGGTGCGTGTGGAGCTGCAACCCGGGAATTGATTGAACTGAACCTGTGGATCAGGCGGTAGTGCAGCGTCGCGGCGATTGAGGTTCTCAGGTCTTCGGCCAGGTAGCGTTCCGCCTCAACCTCCGTAATTTTCGGATGCGATCTGCCTATCCGAATAGGCAAGCATGCAACGCCGGAACCTCTTGCCAATCATCGAAGGAGAAAGCGAGGCGCAATCCGCATGAGGTGGACGCAGGCCAGGAACGAGGCAAACAGGAGGCCGCATTGGAACTCAGACTACTGCGCTATTTCGTTGCGGTCGCGGAAGAACTGCATTTCGCGCGAGCGGCCGAGCGCCTTGGCGTAGAACAATCGCCTGTGTCGCGCGCAATGCGCAATCTCGAAGCCACGCTCGGCGTGCAGTTGTTCGACCGCAGCGCGCACCAGACGCGACTGACCTGGGCCGGTCAAGTGTTCCTCGGTGAGTGCCGGCGTGTGCTGGCCACCGTGGAGCAGGCGGTGAGTGCCGCAAAGGCGGCGGCGCAGGGCTATCAGGGTTATCTGCGCATCGCCATCTGCGACAGCTTGGCGCAGCCCCACATTGCCACCTTGCTGGCGCGCAGCCGCGAGGAAGAGCCCGAACTGGAGATTCGCGTCTTCGAGCTGCCTTTCGCGCAGCAGCTCAAGGGCCTGCACAACGATCTGCTGGACATCGGCTTTGCGCTGTCGGACGCGGTGAGCGAAGGCCTTGTCGCCGAGCCCGTGTGGACCGATCCTCTGTCGGTGATCGTGCCCGTGCGGCCACCCCTTATTGGCGCACGCGGAAGTGCCATTGGATGAAGCCTTGAAGTTTCCGTTGGTACTGTGCCATCCGGACGCGGGATCGGGCTGCCACCACCAGATCCAGGCGGTGCTTCAAGGTGCGTCCAAGCCGCTCAAGCTGGTAGATCAGGTGACGAGCCTAGGCGTGATGCTGACTCTGGTTGGTGCCGGTTATGGCCTAGGTTTCGCCATTGCCTCGCAGGTGCAGACCCTGAACCGCCCCGACATAACCGTTCGCCCCTTGGCCGGCACGCCGCCCATGCTGTCCACCTACCTGCTGCGCCGCAGCGCCGAACCGGCAAGTCGCGCTCCTACAAGTCCTACCCTTGAGATTTCCTAGCCAGACAGAGGGGTGAAGGTGCGGGGCGCCAACCTGAGCCGCCTTCCTCGTCCCGGTCGCCCCTCAGCGCCCCGCGTCAATTCAGAACGCGCTCCGTACCCGATCCGCCGATGTCCGCGTCCGACATCCATCGCCGCACGACCAGACGCTCCACGCCGCGCTGTGTCAGCGTAAGACTCGGGCGCTCCTCGTCGCACATTGACACCGGCCCCTCTACCTCGATCAGCCCAGCCCGCTCGACCGCGACAAGGTGCGCCGCATGCTCCAGACCCACCATCGCCTCCTCGATCTCATCCAGACCAGACAAGGGGTGCCCGCCGCACTCGGCTGCATGCCCAAGGTTCGTCGCCAGCAGCAGATCGAGTACCAGATCGTTCTCAAGCTCCACGTCCTCGTCGGACAGCATCACCTCCAGACGATCGATCAGCTCTGCAAGCGCCTCATGGGACAAGGTGCAGAGCCACTCCCCGATCACGAACCCGTCAATCTCCAGTAACGCCTCCAGGTGGGCGCGCAGGTGCGCCTCGAACAGGACCGCGCTCATCGCCGCACCCCATCACAGGCAGGCCTAGCCAGACAGAGGGGAGGGAAGACGTTCATGGGGCGTTTCCGGAAACGCACTTGCCGTACGTCGATGACAACCATCACGCACCTCCTGCTGCCAGATTCACTTCGTCTGACCCCGCCGGCGTGGGCAACTCCTCATGCCCCGGCTCATCGCCCTTGTCCTCGTCGAGCCGCAGGATCTTCCTCAAGCGCGACTTCTCCAGCTTCTCCGACTCGGTCAGCAGCGACCGCGCATGAAGCTCGAAGAACCGTGTCCAGTGCGCCATGTACCGCTTCTCAGCCGGACTCGGCTCGCGGTCCCTGCCTAGCATCCCCCCAAGATAGGAGGAGCTGATCGAGATCCGAGCATGGCCTGCCATCTCCGCTACCGCCGCACGCGCAAGCTCAACCTTGTCCGGGTCCGCCTGCGCAAGTACCTCACGGGGATTGGCGACACGAATCGGGGCGGGAACTCCTGCCAGGTCCTCAAAGAGATTGCACAAGGTCTCGTGACGCAGTCCGTGTGCCGTGATACCCAACCCCGCCTTTGTCACACCGCACTTCCCAAGAACATACCCAAATCGCCGGATCGCCGACTTCAGGTCGCGACTAGGGCTTCCTACGTGTCCATTCACCCCTTTCACGAATGCCTTGGCCTCCTCCAATACCCGGCGTTGCGCCTCCGTTCTGATCATGACAACACGTGGCCGGCCCCCCTTGGTGCCGTCAACAACTTCGATGTACATCCCCTTGTCCGCACGGTGCGGTTTGAACATCACCGCCTCTTCACGACGAAGTGCGAACGCCAAGCAAAGGCGAAGCTGCATACCCACGTACTTGTCAGTCGCGGACACCATCCGCATCACCGCCTCGACATCAACACCTGCAGCCGACCACGAGTGGTCGTAGGTCGCAGCAGCCGTGCGCGTGACGCTCTTGGGGTCCGCAACGAAATCCGTCGAACGCCCAATCATTCCGCTCTTGCCCAGCCACTCAGCAAGAGTTCGCAGCACTGAAATCCGGTTCTGGATCGTCGATGCGGACAAACCATCTGCTTCCCACTTCCGAGACAGGGCCTCGACATGCTTCTTCTTGAAGTTGTCCAGCGTTCTCAGGTGAAAGCCCATCTGCGCCAATTGACCGAAGGCAGCGAAGAGCTCGATCTCTCGCTTCTCGATGGTCTGTTGACGCGCGCTGAAAACTACCCAGATTTCGCGGGGTCTGCGCGCTGAAAAGTACCCAGGTGATTAACCTCCGCCGCTTCCGTCGAGGAGCGGGGAACAGAGGAGATGATCACCATGAATCTGCTGGGGAAAGTCAGAAGGCTGTACTACCGGGAGGGGCTCACGCTTTCGGAGATCGAGCGTCGCACGGGGCTGACGCGCAAGACGATCCGCAAGTGGCTGAAGGCGCCTGAAGGGGTTGAGCCGAAGTACCAGCGCAAGGTCGGCGACACCAAGATCGCGCCGTACGCGGCGCAGCTGGTCAAGATGTTGGAGACCGATGCGCGGCGACCGCAACGGGACCGGCGCACGGCGCTGAAGCTGTTTGCGCAGTTGCAGACGCAGGGGTTCGACGGCGATTACAGCCGCGTCACCGAGTTCATCCGGCGCTGGAAGGCCGAAGGCGGTGCATCGGTCACGAAGGCCTTTGTTCCGCTGCTGTTCGAGCCGGGTGAGGCGCACCAGTTCGATTGGAGCGAGGAGCATCTGGTCATCGGTGGGGTGTGGCGCAAGGTGCTCGTGGCGCACCTGAAGCTGTGCTATAGCCGTGCCTTTGTCGTGCAGGCGTATCCGACGCAGAGCCACGAGATGCTGTTCGATGCGCACGCGCGGGCGTTTGCCGCGCTCGGTGGCGTGGCCCGGCGCGGGATCTACGACAACATGAAGACCGCCGTCGACCGGGTGAAGAAAGGCAAGGCGCGGGTGGTCAATACACGCTTTGCGGCGATGGCCTCGCACTACCTGTTCGAACCGGACTTCTGCAATGTCGCCAGCGGTTGGGAGAAAGGCGTCGTCGAGAAGAACGTGCAGGATAGCCGGCGGCGGATCTGGCAGGAGGCGGCCGAGATGCGCTTTGGTTCCTTCACCGAGCTGAACCTGTGGTTGCTGGCGAAGTGTCGCAGCCTGTGGCAGGAGCTCAAGCATCCGGAATACGACCTCAGCCTGGCGGAGATGCTCGAGCAGGAGCAGCCAAGTCTCATGCCGATGATCACGCCCTTCGACGGCTACGTGGAGACCCTCGGCAAGGTGTCGAGCACCTGCCTGGTCACGTTCGAGCGCTGCCGCTATTCGGCGCCGTGCGAGTTGGTGGGGCAGATGGTCGGCATCCGGGTGTATCCCGAGCAGATCGAGCTCGTCGCGCACGACACCGTCGTGGCCCGTCACGTGCGCAGCTTCACGCGCAACGAAGCGCGCTACGACTGGCAGCACTATCTGCCGCTGATCGAGCGCAAGCCCGGTGCGCTCAGGAACGGTGCCCCCTTCGCCGACATGCCTGCGCCATTGCAAGCGCTGCGGGCACTGCTGCTCAAGCGCGAAGGCGGAGATCGGGTCATGGCGAAGGTGCTCGCCGCCGTGCCTCAGCATGGCCTGGGGGCGGTGATCGTGGCGGTGGAGTTGGCGCTCGAGGCGGGCCGTCCCAGCCCCGAGCACATCGAGAATGTGCTCAACCGCCTGAAGTCAGCTCCTGCCACGCCGACCGTCGACACGGTACTGACCCTGAGCGAAACACCGGTGGCAGACCCGCAGCGTTACGACCGGCTGCGTGCGGAGGTGAGCCATGCGTGATGTGCTTGCCGAACTGAAAGCCCTGCGCCTGTACGGGATGGCCGATGCCTGGGCGGAGCTGGTGTCCACGAGTGAGCTCGGGTGTCAGAGTTCGGGTTGGCTACTCGAGCACTTGCTCGAGGCCGAGCATACCGACCGTCACCTGCGCTCGATCCGCTATCAACTGCAGGCGGCCCGGTTCCCGGTGCATCGGGACTTGGCCGGGTTCGACTTCGAGCAGTCGAAGGTGGAGCGGGCACTGATCCAGGAACTCGCCACGCTCGACTTCACTGCGCCGGCCCACAACGTCGTGTTCATCGGCGGCACCGGCACGGGCAAATCGCACCTGGCCACCGCGCTGGGCGTCTCCGGGATCACCCGGCACAGCAAGCGGGTGCGATTTTACTCGACCGTTGATCTGGTCAATCTGCTCGAGCAGGAGAAGGCGGCCGGCAAAGCCGGCAAGCTCGCCTTCTCGCTGCTGCGCATGGACCTGGTGATTCTCGATGAACTGGGCTACCTACCGTTCAGCCAGAGCGGCGGAGCGCTGCTGTTCCATCTGCTCTCGAAGCTTTACGAGCACACCAGCGTGATGATCACGACCAACCTGAGCTTCGGCGAATGGGCGAGCGTGTTCGGCGACGCGAAGATGACGACGGCACTGCTCGACCGGCTGACCCATCACTGCCACATCGTCGAGACGGGCAACGAGTCCTATCGTTTCCGTCAGAGCTCGGCCAGCGCGCGGTCGCGGATCAAGGACCGTGAGCAATCCAAGCGCGGCCCCCTCACCGAGGACGAACCGTTCTGACCCGGCGCCCGCGCAGAGAAGCCCGCTTCGGGCTACGTCCTTCGCGGGCTTCTCTGCGCACACTCGCGGTCAGCAACTCGACTACACTGAACATCGGCTGCTCCATGACGAGCAGCTAAAGTGCCTGGGTAAAATTCAACGCGCACCGCTGGGTAGTTTTAGACGCGCGCCGACAGCGAAGTAGTCATCGACATCCTCACGCACCAGGTCGGAGAAGGACTTCCGTGCGATGGCCTCACACCACATGAGCAGGCGCAGGGTTTCGCGCTTGTAGGCCCGGTGCGTGTGGGGCGAGTCCTGGAATTCGCGCAGGAAGCTGGCGGCCGCCTCGCGATCGTTGCTGGCGCGGATGATGGGCGTACGCTGTCCGGTGCCGACGACAGGCGTTGCTGCGGGAGCTGCAAGCAGCGAGATCTCGAGCGACTTGAAGACTTCCGGGAGGCAAGGGGAGGGGGCCGTCATCATGTGGATCGCCTCTTTAAGCCAGGTTGCGCAGCAGCCGTGTGTCGACCTCGAGCGAGAGCGGTGCGCCGATCTGGATGCGGGTGAAGTCTGGATGCCTTGGGTTGAGGAGGTAGTTGCGTTCAGCCGGCACCACGGCGCTTGGCACACTCAGCACCGCCGTCTCGCCACTGTCGATCCAGGTGCGGCCGATCTCCTGAAGCGCGCTGCGCGCGCCAATCGTTCGCCATTCCGCGGGCAGTGTCTCGGTATCAACTCGTGTTTCGGGCAGATCGGCCGGCAACTGCGCAGGGATCAGCACGTAGTTCGCTCGTAGTGGATCGTCCTGGACCATGAGTTCGAGCAAAGCCAAGGATTGCGACTCGGCGCTGTAAATCATCGGCCAGCCCTTCGGATTCCAGCGGCCACCGTACAGTCGCGCACCTTCCCCGCTGAAGGCGGATGCCGCGAACCGTGCGGTGGTGATCCGCCAAACGATCCGCATTAAGCGAAGACGCCGTGCTCGATGCGGCCGAGCGTGTCGAGCACGCTGTCAGCGCCAATCTCCGTGTCCAAAAGGGACAGAGGCGTCACCCCGCCGAGCGAGGCGTTGGGGCTTTGGATCCAGCTCAGTGCGTCTTCCGCATCCTCGAACACCATCTCAGCGCGTTCCACGACCCGGGCAAACCGGACGAGCTTGGCCGACTCCTCGGGCGAGAGCGTGCCTTCGCGCTTGCGACGCACCAGGGTGCGCTCTGGGATGTTGAGGGCGCGCGCAAGATCCGTCTGAGTAATTCGTGTCAGCCGAATCGCTTCGTCGATCGAGGCTGATGGCAAACCCTGGCGCAGAAGCGGAATCCATTCCATCGGGACGCGTGGCATGGCGTGAAGGACAGCCTCACCCCCGAGCAGACGGACGGCGGCCATGGAAGCGGTGACCGTACGGGAAGAGGGGAGCATGTAGGAATCCTTTCTAAGCCATCTTGGTCCAAGTTTAGGCAAATTTGGCGCGTGCGTCTATGCGTTGTCTCACAGTTCGATACTCGCCTGCCGGCCAGTCGGCGCCATGCAGTCGTACAGGTGCGTTTCCGGAAACCAGTCCTCGCCCCGATCGAACCGGATAAGGAAGCTCCAGTAGTTTCCGGCGCGCTTGATCTCGGTGATCACGCCTTCCTCGCCTTCGTCAGCGATCTCTCCGATGTAGTCGGACGCCATCAGGATGTCGCCCACGGAGAACCCGGCCGCCTGGGTGATCAGGCTGCTCGCAGGTTTGGCGCCAGGGCGCAGGTGCCCGGGCTTCTCCTTCGTTCGGGACTTGGCAAGCGTCAGGAGATCGGGCGAGGCCTCGGGCAGACCTTGGGCCGCGCAGACCCAGAGTAGGGCAGGGGCGTCCTGCTTGAACACTTGGTAGAGCCGCTGTCTGCTCACGTCCCAGTAGCGGGCGACATCGCGGATCGTCCAGCCTTTGGCGAGGATCACGCGCTGAATGTCTGAACCGGACAGGGAGTGGGGCATCGCTTACCACCCCGGATAGAGGACATACAAACGCGCCCAGTCCTGCAGCGCGCCGTTTGCCTGAATGATGTCGACCCCTTCGGCTGCATGCCATTTCTTCGGCACGCGCACCATCCAATAGGTGTCCTCGCTCTGGAAGTACAACTGCAAGATCGTCGCAACCAAGAGCTGGCGGTAGGGCGGCAACTTTCGATAATCGGCTCGCCACTGCTCGAGCGCACCGGGGATCTCCGGGTTGTCAGGGTCTCCCCAGTCGAAGCCGCGCGGGCGCATGTAATAGTGCTCACCGCGGCTGCCGTAGGGTCGATCGACGCGTTGGAAGAACGCCCCAAGGTCGTAGTGCTCGATCATCGACCAGAGGTGGATGCCGAATGGTTCGGAGTTACTCCATGATCCCGGTTCCACCTCAACCCCGCAGACCGCAGCCACTGCCCGGGCTTCGATCTCGTCCATGGACGGCCGCTTGTGAATGAGATCGATGAAGGTGAGCTTCGGAAAGCGCCCCTTGGCGAAGGTCGGCGACACCAAGGCGTATCCCACCGCCGCTACGGGGATTCGCGAGTGGTGAACGTACGCGGACTCCGCTTGATGAAAATCGATGATCTCGACTTGATGGGTGCCGATGGCCAGGCCCAAACTGTCGAGAAGGGCTGCAACGTCGGGGGAAGGGGGCATCGGGGTTGCCTATTCGGTGGGAGGCGCGGGGGCGTCAGCCGCAAAGGGGTCGATGATGGTCAGGGATCCCTCGATCACCTGTCTGTGCTGCAGGTCCTCTGAGAGCAATGTGCCGCATCCGGCAATCAATGCGGCACTCACCACCATTGCGTCCCACCAGGAGAATCCGTACTTGGATTGCACAATCCACGCCCGCTGCAGCAGTTCGGTGTCCGGCGTCACGGGATTCCACGCCTGAAGGGCCAGCACGTCTGCCTGTGCCGCCGCCTCGACCATGGCCAATTTTCGCGGATGCGTCGCCACCGCATAGAACTCGATCAGCACCTGCCAGGACAGACGGCCGGCACGGTGATTCGCGAGCGACCTCAGCCAGTCCATGGCGATCGCCTGCTTGCGAGAGTCCCGCTGGTCTCGTGCGTAGGCCAGGACGTTCGTGTCGACGAAGACGGGATTCACCGCAACACCTTGCGGTCGTAGATCTGGTCGCGCGAGGGCCACGACCTGTTGTCGTCACGCGGGTCAGGTGAAAGGTATGGGCCACGTGAGAAGAAATCGGTCATCGCTCGCTCATAGGCGTCGTCCGCGGCGAACTTTTCCTTCACGAGTTCACCGACAAAGCGCGAAACGCTGACGTTACGGGTGGCCGCCTCGATCCTGAGTCTGCGAAGCGTTGCTTCATCCGCAGAGATGGTCAAGTTGGGCATGATGGTCTCCTGAGCCTCTCTAATACGGTTTTAGTGTAGCACTAGGTACGTGATTGAACGGGCGATGTAGAGGACTCTCCCCCGCGCCAATATCCAATCAGGAAAGTGGCGACATTTTCATTGGATTGGGCGAGGGTGTAGGCTGAAGAGCGCTTATCCAGACAAGGAGAAAGCTGTGTGCGGACGCTATGCCCTCTACGGGCCTCATTCGCGCCTCAGAGAGCAGTTCGGTGTTGATCTCGCGGAACTGCGGGAGCGCTTCAACATTGCGCCGACACAAGAGGCCCCGGTCGTGCGTGCTGGATCGGACGGTGGGCCTGAGTTGATCGACGCTCGCTGGGGCTTGCTGCCGTCCTGGGTGAAGGAGCCGGGCAAGCTCGCGCAACCGATCAACGCGAAGATCGAGACCGCCGGGGAGAAGCCGATGTTCAGGCATGCCTTCAAGCGGTCACGTGTGCTCGTGCCGGCGTCAGGGTTCTACGAGTGGGTGCCATTGGCGGGGTACAAGCAGCCGTACTTCATCCGGCCCGCTGGTGGTGATTCGCTTTTTGGCTTCGGCGGACTGCTCGAGCACTGGGACGGCCCCGAGGGTAAGCTCCTCACGTTCGCCATCCTGACGACCGCGGCAAACGACCTCATGCGGCCGATTCACGAACGCATGCCGGTGATCATCCAGCCCCAGGACTATGGCGCATGGCTCGATCCTGGCGTCACCGACGCACAGCTTGTACGGGCGCTTGCCCGTGAGTATCCAGTCGGGGCGATGGAGGCTTACCCCGTGAGTCGGGCCGTCGGAAATCCCAAGGCGCAGGACCCGGGGCTTATAGAGAAGATTGCCGTCTGAGTGTGTTTAAACAGAAGCCGCTGATCGGATGAAAAGGAGCCCCCGCTGCACGAGAGATAGGATTGATCTGAGACTTGGCCTACGACCAACGCGAACCATTCGGCCTCAGCTGTCACTGGTCTGAGTGGTGAAGTCAGGCAGGAATGTGTTCGTTCACCTACCGTTCACGCGTCAGGCGACGGTGAACGGCAGCTTCCCAGGCCTGCAAGCTGGAACTGCCGACCCGTTGCTGTTCAAGTTTTCTGCAGCTCAATGAGAGGTTTTTCGGGGAACCTGCCTCCCAACTCATCACAAGCGCCTATGCGCTTGAGGCCCAAATTGCCCGAGCGCAAGTAACGTGGGCGCTCGGACCCGGGAACCTTCGGCAAGTGCTTACCCGGCGGCAAGTTTCTCGGCGATCGCCGCCACGTGCCGGCCCTGGAAGCGGGCGATTGCAAGCTCGTTCTCGCTCGGCTTGCGCGAACCGTCGCCCGCCGCGATCGTGGTTGCACCGTACGGGCTTCCACCGGTGATCTCGCTCATGATCGTCTGCCGTGTTTCCGAGTATGGAACGCCGACGATGACCATGCCGTGATGCAGCAGCGTGGTATGGAAGCTGGTGATGGTGGTCTCCTGCCCACCATGCTGGGTCGCGGTGCTGGCAAACACGCTGCCGACCTTGCCGATCAGTGCGCCCTTCGCCCAAAGACCACCGGTCTGATCGAGGAAGTTGCGCATCTGCGAGGCCATGTTGCCGAATCGGGTCGGGGTGCCGAAGATGATCGCATCGTATTCGGGGAGTTCGGCAACCGTGGCAATCGGCGCGGCCTGGTCTAGCTTGATACCGGACGACCGTGCGATCTCCTCCGGCACCAACTCAGGAACACGCTTGATCGTGGCCTGCGCGCCTGCTTCCCTGACGCCTTCGGCGACAGCAGAGGCCATCGCTTCGATGTGCCCATACGACGAATAGTAAAGAACAAGAACCTTGGTCATGACACGCCCTCCGTGGGGTGGATGGGGGATCGAGAACGGCTTATCACTGCGAGGTCCGCCGCATGGGCGGGCCTGGCATCGGTCAGTATAGGTTGGCCGCGTGGCGCGCGATGCCCAGGCGTGTCTCCTAGGCGCCCTGTGCGTCACGCGATGCTTTCGACGATACCGCCCTCGACCCGCAGAGCAGCGCCGGTGGTTGCGCTGGCTTGGGAGGAGGCCGCGTAGACGCAGAGGTTGGCGACCTCCTCGGGACTGGCGAAGCGCCGAATCAGGCTCGACGGACGGTTTTCGGCGAGGAACAAGGCCTCCATCTCCGTCGCGGAGACCCCGCGTTCCTGCGCCATGCCCGCAATGAAGGCGATTGCGCCCTCGGTGCGGGTCGGCCCCGGCAGGATGGTGTTGACGGTCACGCCGCTGCCGGCCAGGACCTTGGCCAGACCGCGGGACAGGCCCTGCAGTGCCGCCTTGCTGACGCCGTAATGCACCATCTCGGCCGGAATGTTCAGCGCCGACTCGCTCGAGATGAACTGGATCCGCCCCCAGCCGCGTGCCTTCATGCCCTGTGCATAGTGGCGCGCCAGACGCACCCCGCTCATCACATTGACCTGGAAGAAGGCCTCCCAGTCCGCGTCATCGATGTCGAAGAAGGCCTTGACGCCGTAGATGCCCAGGTTGTTCACCAGGATGTCGGCATCCGGCTCGGCATTGATCAGCGCCTGGCAACCGGCGGCCGTGCCCAGGTCGGCGACCACGCCACGGGCCTGCGAGCCCGCCCGGGTGGTTCGCAGTTGCGCCAGTGCCGCGTCGACACGTTCCTGCTCACGACCGCAGATGACGACGGTCGCACCAGCGTCTGCCAGCCCCCTGGCGATGGCGAGGCCGATGCCGCCAGTGGAGCCGGTGACGATGGCGGTCTTGCCGGAAAGCTCGATGATCATGTGTAAGTCCTCTTTGAAAGTCAGTCGAAGCGAAACGCCGACAGGGTGGTTTCCATCACCCTGTCGCTGAAGATGCATTGGCCGGCGCCCTCGCTGGCCGCGCCGGCCACCACCATCAGCGGCAGCAGGTGCTCTTCGGCGCGCGGCGGATGGCACAGCCGGGCCGATGGCGCCTGTTCCCAGGTCGCCAGAGCCTGCTCGCGCTGTGGCGCCGGGGACCCGACCGTCTGCACCAGCCAGTGGTCGAACGCGTCGGAGACCGGCCCGAAACGCGGGTCACCATAGGCGCGCATGTTGTGAAAGCTCATGCCGCTGCCGACGATCAGTACGCCTTCGTCGCGCAGCGCGGCCAGCGCGCGGCCGGCGTCCAGGTGCGCCTGTGGGTCCAGGTCATGGCGCAGCGAGAGTTGCACCACGGGGATGTCGGCGTCTGGGAGCATCAGCTTCAGCCGAATGAACATGCCGTGATCGAAGCCACGCGAGGCGTCCTGTCGGGTCGGCAGTTGCGCCTGGTCGAGCAAGCCGGCAATGCGCGCGGCGAGTTGCGGCTCTCCGGGTGCCGGATAGCGCAGTTCGTACGTATGCGGGGGAAAGCCGTAGTAGTCGTAGAACAGATCCGGTTGCCGTCCGCTGGTGACGCTGAACGCCGGCTCCAGCCAGTGGGCCGAGACCACCACGATGGCCGAGGGGCGTGCGGGCAGGGTGCTCGCCTCGTTCTTCAGGAAATCCCCCATGGCGTTCCACGCGTCGGGCGGATTCCAGTCTATGAGGAAGCAGGGTCCGGCGCCATGGGGCACGAACAAGGTTTTCTTGGCTGACCCCTTCAAGCCTGGGAACGGCCGTTCATGGCAAGTGTATGGCTGACATTCGATCCTGCCCCCGAGCAGCTGCGGCTGAGTTTGTGTTCACAGTGGGCATCCCGACCATATGGGGTGCGACGGCCTACTCCCTGGGGGCATCCCTGGCTCACCTCTTACCGATATGCCGTGGATCAGCCAGCGGGTGGCTGAACGCCTGGGTGCAGAACGTGAATGCATCGCCAAGAATCGATTGTACTTCCAAGGCAGGCCGCTTGACGCAGTTGTATTCTCAATAACTCCGCAGGCTCTGACGGACGTGCTATGACGAGCGTGTGGACGTCGAGTTCAAGCTGCAGTAACTGGAGAAAGGTGCTGCAGGCTATGTCCGCGATACCATGACAGCTGCGGTTCGCCCTAACGCCGCAACCGACCTCAATGGGTCGGGCCCGGCCCGTCAGAGGCGGAGAGACCAGCCGTTCGAGCGAAGTTGTGAACGCGTCCCACGTCTCAACGAGGCGAAGTTCCGGCCAAATGCAGCCGTTGGCACGGAGCTCCGGTAAGCAGGCTGTCACAACTCGCACATGGTGTGCCAGGCGGCTGCGTCAGACGAAGCCCTCCTGGTCCTGCATCCAGGAGGGAATGTCGCGCTGGCCATGCAGTACGCGCCAGACATCGATGTGATCCGGGCGTTCAACGTAGAAAACGAGGTAGGGGTAGCCAGAAAGCACCCAGGAGCGAAGACCCGGAAGGTCCAATTCATGCCCAAAGCGAGGCGAACCCGTGCCAGGATGGCGGGCGATGTGGGTATAGGCCTGTTCTAGTGTAGTGCTGCATTTTGTTTGGAACTTAAGCGGCTGTTTGCGCGGATGACCTTCTGCAGGATGTCGCGAGCGCTCTTGGTCCAGATGAAGGGC
>NZ_JBNCAR010000048.1:0-11066 GCF_051280715.1 Thauera sp. AutoDN2
GGCGTGATCCTTCACCTGTCGCGCGGCTGATGTTCTTCCCCGAAGGCGCGGTCCGGGTCCATGTCTATGGCCGCCCGGTCGACATGCGCAAATCCTTCGTAAGCGCTCCATGAACCCCATCCTTCCCGGGCTCGCTACGCTGTGATCAACTGCTCAGCCTTGAGATTCCAAGGCAGGAAAGCCTCGAAGTGTTCGATGGTGGTGGCGGTGGGCAATGCCCGCAGCACGTGGCGCAGCCACAGATACGGCTCGACGTTGTTGGCTTTGGCGGTCTCGATCAGCGAGTAGATGAGCGCACTGGCACGCGCGCCGGCCTGGGTGTCCGAGAAGAGCCATGCTTTCCGGTTATGCAAAGGTTGGCATAAGAGGAAGAACTGGCTGTTTGCCGGCAGCGAGCGTGGCGGACGCGCCGCTGCCGTGGCACTCTCGCTGATCGAGACGGCGCGACTCAACGGCCTTGAGCCCTATGCCTACCTGAAGGATGTGCTCACACGCCTGCCCGGGCAGCGCATGGACCGGCTCGATGAGCTGTTGCCGATGAACTGGAAGCCCACGCCCTGATGGATCCTGCCACCCTCGAAGCCCTCAACCGCGCGAGCTCGCTCGAGCTGTTCCACCTGTCGACCGTGATCGAGCGCCTGATGTCGGATCCGTCGCGGATCGTGCAGATCCGGCTGCATCTGCATCTGGGGCAACGGGTGCGCTTCGTCGACGGGAAAGCACCGGGCGCTGCGCTGCAGCTGCGCAGCGGCACCGTGGTGGCGATGAAGGACACCCAGGTCACCGTGCAGGACGACGCCACCCGTGCGAGCTGGACGTTGCCCTACGCGGCGATCGAGCTCCCCGCCGACAGCCGGGCTGCACCTGTGGTGCCCACCGCCAAGCCCGCCCAACGCCCCACCCGCGACGACTTCCGCGTCGGCGATCGCGTCAGTTTCGAGGATCGCCACCTGCAGACGCGCATCGGCACCATCGTGCGTATCAACCAGAAAACGGCCAGCGTCGACTGCGAGAACGAGCCCGGCTGGCGAGTGTCTTTCGCACTGCTCAGGCACGTCGTCGATCTCTGAAGCCATCGCCCCGCCGGGGAACGGGGTTGCTCGGACGGTTACCGAACACCTGACCCGAGAGCGGGTTCATGCCCATGCAGCGCGACACGATCTGCGCGAGTGCATCGATCGACTTCCGCATGTCGACCGCCTCGCTATAGACGTGAGCCCGGATCGCCGAGGACAGGATCACGGCAGCCGCGCCAGCACGCGATCGAGCACCTGCCGCGCAGCCGTCCCGTGCAGGCGCAGCGTCATCGATTCGGGCAGCACGACTTCGATCTGCATCGCATCGACCTGCCCCGAGCAGGCTGGCTGCACGAGCGCGATGAAGCGACCGCCGCCTTCACCCGCCGCCGACCCTGCCTCGGCAGCGGCCAGGCGATTGATCCGGTGGCGGAACGTCGACAGCGCCAGGCCCGTGGACTGGCAATACTGCGGAATGCTCAAGCCCTGCCGGCGCCGCTGCTGCTCATGTGCGCGCCAGAATGCATCGTCGCGATGCATGCGCCGCTGAGCACCCGCCTCACCACGGTGCTGAGCCGGCGGCGCTGCCCGCGCCATCAGTCTGTCCTGCTCCATCGTCGTTGTTCTCCAGAAATGCGTTTCGGAGATGCAACGATCGATGATTCAGCGCTGGTCGGGAACTACGGGGTTGCTCGGACGGTTACAGCCAAAGCATGCGGGCTCACACGGAGCTACGTAAGAATGGGGTTCGTGGAGCGCTTACCATCGACCGGCCTGTATCCCTCCGAGATCGAGGCGTTGCGCCATGCTGTCAGCGACCGCCTACTCCGAGATGAAGGCTGGACGAGCGACGCTGAGGGACGCGTTCTCAACGAGGCCGGCCGGGTGATCTTCAAGCCGGGCTATGTCACGGCGATCCGAAAGATCATCGGTGAGGGTGAGGCATCTGCGAGCAAGTCGACGCAACAGATCAGCGTTGGTGAGAACAGGCTTGACCCACTGGCGCCTGAATGAGCGGAGGCGGTGTCAAGGGACCGTGGAATAAATGGGAGGGACCCACGGCGTCGTGTGCCGTGGGAGGGCACCCGTTTATGCCGCGAAAGCCCTTGATGCCGACGCAGCGGCCAACGCTCCGGGCTGCTGGGGGTGGGTTGTTTTATAACCCGCCCCCGGCTGCCTCACGGCAAGTGCGGGGTTTGGGGCAGCGCCCCAAGGAGTCTTGGCGACCAGGGTCAGACACAGTCGTAGCTAGAGCTTTGTTCTCCACGATGGTCAACCAGCTCAACGTTCACTCATTGCTAACGAATTGATGCAGTTTACCCCGAGCCATGATGTGCACGCGATTGCGGCCGGCATGTTTGGCTGAGTACACAGCCTTATCTGCCTCTCCAAGTAGCACATCAATACTCGCAGTGTCGCGTTCTTTCTGGGCAACACCGACGCTGATACTGAGTCTTACCTTTTCATGACCCTCGGCGACGAGGGCCATCGTTTCGATCGCCCTGCGAAGGCGATCCGCCGCCTTCATGGCTGAGGGAAGATCTGAACCCGAACATACAACCAAGAATTCCTCGCCGCCGATTCGGCACAACGTATCACTGCGACGCCCTTCTTTGTGTAGGCGAATACCCACTTGCTTCAAGACGTGGTCACCAAACGCATGCCCATATCGATCATTCACGCGTTTGAACCAGTCAAGATCGATCATCATGACGCTCAGTGCCTCACCGGTGCGATTCGACGCACTCCAAGCCCTGGCGAGCGCCTCCATTGCCCCACGACGATTCGGTAATCCGGTAAGCATGTCAGTTCTGGCAACCTGTTCAAGCTTCCGGTTGCTGACGGCGAGCTCTGAGGCGATTTGTTTAAGTTGAGCACGATCGTTTTGCCATGCATCAAGGAGTCCGAGATAGCGATGTCCAGCATCCATCGCGACGCGCAACGCTTCCTCGCCGAGCGACTTGAAAAGACACGTATCCACGCCGCTCTCAAGCGCTGCGACGAAGTTCTCCTTGTCTAACTGATCAGACAATGCAACGAGATAAACCGGTCTACCCCAATCGGCCCCACGTACCTTGCGACAGAAGTCCTGCGCACCTGCACCGGAGAAGTCGGCGTCAATAATCACAATCTTCGGCAACACAGCGACCGCAATGCTCAAAGCCTCATCAAAATCACCCGCGAGACAAATTTGATAACCTAAGCTGGATTGCAACAACGTGCTGACATCGAAGGTGGAGTGATTACGTGAGGTGACAATGAGAGCAGGCACTGTAGCGTCCGATCCTGTAGCCCCTCCGATAACCGGCGGAGTTTCAGACATGCGCTCGAACGACGGAAGGGAGGTAGCCGGGACATCCAGTAACTTCGCCCAGTCGCTCCACTCTTCGACGATCCGATCGAAGAACGCCGCCGTACCGTCGGCGTCCATCTGAAATCGACCGCCGAGCCGTATTAGGGAGCCGACCAACTGGCTTCGAACCTTCTCGGCTGCTATGCCAAGGTCGGCGAGATGACTAGCGGTGTGAAATAGCCAGGTCAGCGTGTGCGGTCGCGACCCTTCAGAAAACTGTGATTCATCGGGTGACTGATGGTAGAAGACGGGTTCGGCGAGCGCTTTCGGAATGCCGAACTCCTCTATCATGGCAAGCGCGCACTGGCGCTGATCGATCCCAAACGCCTCATGTTCGAGCGCGAGCAAATTGCTTCGATCGGACTCAAGCAGTTCGGAGTATTCGACGGGGAATGCCGTGGCCAGAGCCAAGGAACCAATATTCGCGAGCAAGCCGCATGCGAACAAGTCCTCCGGGGCAGCCGCGCGGGTCAAACGTCCGAGTTCCCGCGAGGCCAAAGCCATCAGCAATGAGCGCGACCAAAAATTGCGATAATCGAATCCTTTACAAGGTCCGTCCTTGAACTGGTCGACGAGCGAGAATCCCATCGCGAGCTGAGCAACCGCCTTCATGCCGATACGCAGCAGTGCTTCGTTGATGGCTGAGACTGGTCGGTGGGTACCGCCGCTCGAGTTTGCGAGACGGAGAAGGCGCCCAGACAAAGCTGGATCGGTCTGAACCAAACGAGCAACGTCTTCTATCGTGCAATCTTCGCGACCGCATAGGTTCATTATGGCCAATGCGACCCCTTTGGGGCTAGGCAGTTGTCCAGCAAGCTTGATCTCGTCGAATCTGGCCACCGAGCTCGCCCTCAACTGGATGCGACGACGCAGTTACGGCCATTGTGCTTCGCCCGATACAGCGCCTTGTCAGCCCGATCGAATAGCGGCTCGATCGACTCCTCGCGCTGACGTAAGGCAACTCCGACGGAGATCGTAAAGGGTGCGATTTCGAGCTTGTCATGACGCCGCACCAACCGTAACCGTTCGATCGAGGTCCTAACCTTTTCTGCAAGCTGCTGTGCTCGATCGATCGAGGCATTGGGTACCAACATGACAAACTCCTCGCCACCAAAACGCGCAGTCATCGCTTGGTCCGGCGCGATAGCCAACATCGCCTCAGCGACCTTCTGGATCACAATATCACCCACTGCATGGCCGTAGGTGTCGTTGATCCGCTTGAAGTGGTCGATATCCATGACGAGCAAAGCAGGCGGCCCATCGGAAGAATCGAACAGTTTTGCGGCTTCAATTAACATGCCTCTTCGATTGAGCAGCCCGGTAAGCGGATCGACCATCGCCTCGCGCCGATGCTTGTCGAGTTCACCTCGAAGCAATCTTGTCTCCTGCTCCGTGGCCTCAAGACTCTTCTTGAGTGCCGCGTTGCTTTCATTTGCTGCTAAGGCAGCCTGGGCTAGGTTTTGAGCGATCGCGCGTAAACCGCTCGAGTCGCGAACTTCATCAAGCCGACCCAGGTTTTCGGTCAGAGAGGCCTGGAGACCGGACGTATTTCGACTCGCGCTGAGTACATCTCCGAGGAGACTGCCGAGCAACTTTTCGATACCCTCTCCCATGCCGTGAAACCGACGAAGAGCCTCGCCAGCCACATGTTGCTCGTAGATCTCGCGCACAACGAAATCATCGATCGCAGATGAAGATCCGATTACTGAATTCAATGCTTCGCACAGCGACGGGTCGTTGCCTCTGATGTAGTCGTGCGCTACCCAGTAATTGATGGGAGAGGCCGACAGCCGATGTTGGGCGAGAAACGCGAGCGCGCGCTCACCGAGATCAGATCGGGCTCCACTCTTATCCTTCTGCGACGGCTTCATTCCACCTCCTCACAGGCAAAAAAACGCGAAAACATCCCCGCCAGCATTATCGCCTCGATCGCCTCCCGGATAGAATGTACATACATGACTGTCCCTGCAGACGAAGTGGCTTAGCATACTAGCATTTCTCGCTACTAACCGGGAGGTGGCAAGGTCAGCAGCCGCGGGCGTGAGGGCCGTACTTGCGGGCCAGTTCACCGAGTTCGTGATTGACTACCCGTGCCACTCCCGAAACGAGCGCCGTTGGTTCAATCTCCGTGTAACGCGTATGAGCTGTGACGGTCCCGTGCGAGCCGTGCTAAGTCATGAGAACATCACGAACGTGAAGCTGACTGAACAGGTCATCCTGGAGCGCGAGGAGGCCTTACGGCGCAGTGAAGCAATCTATCGGACGATCGCGAGCCACCTTCCCAATGGTGCGGTGATCCTTTTTGATAAGGAGTTGCGCTATACCTTCGCCGATGGCTTGGGGCTTCGCGACCACCAGCTCAGAAAGGAGGATCTCGAAGGCAAACTCCTATGGGAACTCTTCCCTGAGAACATTTCGACGCCACTCGCCGCTCTGTACCGTAACGCGCTCGACGGCACGGCGGGCAAGGTCGAGGTGTTGTTCAACGAGGCATGTTTCCTGGTCCACGCTATCCCTTTGCAAAGCGCGGATGGGAGCGTTTATGGGGGGTTGGCGCTCACCCAGGACATCACCGCCACAAAGCGGCTCCAGCTGGAACTCGAAGACACGAACCGCCGCCTGCTCACGCTCAGTCGGCAAGATGGTCTGCTGGGAATCGCAAACCGACGTTACTTTGATGAAATGCTGTTGGTGGAATGTCAGCGCCACGCGCGAGATCACGCTCCGCTCGGCGTCTTGATGATCGATGTCGATCATTTCAAACCTTACAACGACCACTACGGCCATGTCGCCGGCGACGAGTGCCTGAAAGCCATTGCAACTGTGTTGCGTGGAGCCGTTCATCGCCCTGCCGACCTCGTGGCCCGTTTTGGCGGCGAGGAGTTCGTGTTGCTGCTGCCGGATACGGCAAGCGCAGGCGCCGCAATCGTGGCGAAGCGGATTCATGCGCAGCTGGCCGAACTTGGCGTTCCCCATTTATCGTCTCCCATTGGCGCGCACGTCACGGTCAGCATTGGCGTGGCTGAGCTGCGACCGGGAAGCACGAGTTGTCTCCAGTTGTTACTGGCCGCAGCCGATGCGGCGCTGTATCAAGCCAAGCAGCGGGGGCGGAACCGCACGGAGATTGACGGTCTTTAAGTGTCCGGAAGCTACGACCGGTGCCGACTCCACCAAACCCGGGGCGATTCAGGGGGGATTCTCTATCGACAGTTTGATCCGCCTCCAGACGACGGCGCCAGGCTGCGCGGATCGTCCTTCAACAGGTATTCGAGGTGGACCAGCAGCGCGTCCCAGAGTGCGTGAAGTTCCGCCATACCGGCCAAAGCTTCGACATCGTGACCCTGCGAACGCCGCTTGAGCAAGTCGGCGGCCAGCGCGTGTACCCGGAGATGTAAGGTTTCAATGGTGGCGAAGGTTGCAGCGTGGCGCGGCTGATGGATGGTCTTGTCGAGCCACTGGCCGAGTCGGCATTGATGATGATCGAGTGGCGGCGGCGCGTCGCGCCTGCCATCGAGGTGTTCCCCCAGGGCAACAATCCAGCCTCGATGCTCGACACCGGCAATCAGCACCGGCATCAGCTCGCGGTCGAGGCAGTGTGCATGCGCCCATCGTGGGTCGGGGCGCCAATGCTGGCGCCACGCAGGCAGATCGGCCGCCGCCATCGGTCGGGCGATGCCATAGCCCTGGCCCAGATCGCAGCCGAGCCGCAGCAGGGTTTCGCCGTGCGCCACCGTCTCCACCCCCTCGGCAATCGCCCTGCGCCGAAAGGCGGTGGCCAGCCCCAGTATTCCTTCTAGAATAGCGAGGTCGTCCGAGTCCTGCAGCATGTCGCGAACGAAGCTCTGATCGATCTTGAGCACTTGCGCCGGCAGGCGCTTGAGATAGGTGAGCGACGAATAACCGGTGCCAAAATCATCGAGCGCAAAACTGACTCCGAGCGTCGCGGATGCATCGATAACCGCGGAGACCAGGGCGATGTCTTCGAGAGCGCAACTCTCCAGCACTTCTAGCTCAAGATAGCCGCGCGGCACGTTCGGGTGCGCTGCCAGCAGGGCTCGCAGTTCATCCAGAAAACCGGCCTGCTGCAGATGAAAGCCGGAGATGTTCACGCTAACCGGTAAATCGACTCCCGCGTCCTGCCATGCCGCGATCTGGGTCAGCGCAGTGTCGATCACCCAGCGTCCCAGTTCCACTTCCAGCGGATGTTGTGCGATCGGCGGCAGAAACTCCACGGGTGCAAGCAGGCCCTGATCCGGGTGTTGCCACCGGATCAGGGCCTCGGCTCCGATCACCTCGCCGCTGCGCATGTTGACCTTGGGCTGGTAGTGAAGCACGAACTCGTTCTTGATTAATCCCTCCCGGATGCGCTCCAGGTGCTCGTGCTGACCGCGCAGACTTGCATCCCGTGCGGTGTCAAAAATATGGTAACGGTTCTTGCCCGCGACCTTGGCCTGGTACATCGCTTGGTCCGCCTGGCGCAGCAACTGATCGGGATCGACATCATCACTTTGCGGGTAGTGGGAAATCCCGATGCTGCCGGAAACCTGAACGACCACGCCATCCACCTTTACCGGTTGGGCGATGACGGACAGCAATCGATCGATCAGATCCTTCGCTGCACTCTGATTGCTCAGATCGGCAAGTACGGCGACGAACTCGTCGCCACCCAGGCGGGCGACGGTATCGCCCTCGCGCAGGCAATCCTTCATGCGCGCGGCAAGGGTCACCAACAGTTGATCGCCGACGTCATGGCCATGTACATCATTTACTGACTTGAACCCATCCAGATCGATATAAGCCAGTGCCAGCGGCAGGCCGCTGCGCCTTACCCGTACGATGGCCTGCTCGAGGCGATCGGCCAGCAGCACCCGGTTGGGAAGGCCGGTGAGCGGATCGAAGTGCGCGATATGCCTGAGCTGCTGCTCATTGTCCTTTTGCCGCGTGATGTCCGAGGACACCGCCACATAGTGGGAGGTCTGCTGATCGCTCCCGCGCACGGCCGCGATTGCGAGTGACTGGGCGTACTCCTGTCCGGACTTGCGCATATTCCAGACCTCCCCCTCCCAGTACCCTCGGGTGCGCAGATCACGCCACATCTCGTCATAGAAAGCTCGATCATGGCGCCCGGAGCTGAGGATGCGGGGGTTGCGGCCGAGTACCTCGTTTCGGGGATAGCCGGTGATACGGGTGAAGGCGTCGTTGACCTCGATAATGTGGCCATCGGCATCGGTGATAACGATACCTTCACGGGCGTGGCTGAATACGCTTGCTGCGAGTTGGAGCTTTGCGTCGGATTGACGCCGGACATTCAAACCATCCAGAAAGGCATTGAACCCGCGCGAGAGATTGCCGATCTCGTCATCGCCGCGCGGCGCCAGCGGCAGCAATTCGGCATCGGGCAGGTCGCGTAGTTGCCCGAAGCGTCCGGCAATATCACGAATCGGTTGCACCACCCGGCGCGCGAACAAGACCGCCCCCACGCCCACGATAAGGAGCGACACCAGCATCGCCACGGTGGTGGTCCGTCCAATGGCCTGCGCTGAGCGATACCGCGTTTCTTCCGGAACCAAGATCGCAAGTCGCCAGCCGGGAGCGTGCAGGGCGACTTGACTAATGAGTACTCCACTTGCAGCATTGATCGTTACCGTCGCGCTGTGTGCTTCGGCCAGCTGGGCAATCAACGCTGGTTCTGCGTGCGAGCCGAGGCGTGCTGGATCGGGGTGATATACGAGGCGATCACGCCCGTCCAACACGATCAGCAGGCGATCTTCGCTAACGCCTGCTTTGCTGAACTCGCGGCGAATCTGGTGTGGGTCGTAGTTGATCAGCAGCAAGGCGACCGGGACCTCGCGCGAAGTCGCCAGATCGAAATGGCGAATCACTCGGGCTACCGTTACCACCTGGCGGTGGGCGGAGTCACGATTGAGGTTGGCCTGCACACCTGCCCAATGTATCCGGCTGGGAGCGGCCAGGGTCTCTGCGATCAACTGTTCGCGCGCCGTTACATCCAGGTTATTTGAAACCAGGGTGTCGCCGACGTGGTAGTGACTACCCCCCAAGGTAAAAATGTCGATGGAGACAAGGCCGTCCAGGTTGATGTAATTGTTGAGCACGTAGCCGATCTGCGCCTGGGTGGCCAGGCGCGTGAACACATCGCCATCGGGCGGCTCAGCCGAGACCGCCTCGACAATCTGCTCAACCCCGCTGATGTTAGCGATCAATGCTTCGATCTTCGCCATCTGCCCGTTGAGCAGGGCAGCCTTGTCGTGAGCCTGTTGAATCGCACTGCTGCGCGTCTCATGTTCCAGAGCCTGGTTCGACAGGTGTATCGCCGATAAGCCCACCACCAACAGTGGCAGGATGCTAAGCACAATCAGGTAGACAATGAAGCGCTGGGTGAGGTTCAGCCGCATCCGCCCCCCACCCATGAGCAACGGGCCGACTCCGCCAAGGGAGCGGCGAATTTGATCGTCATGATGTTCAAACGCAATCCCGGGCCTACTTCGGCGCGCTGACCAGCTCCACATCGATCAGCGTTTCTGATGGCACTTTTTCGCCCTTGAGCAGGCGAATCGCATACAGAACACCTTGATAACCTTGCTCCGCCGCGCGCTGGTCGACGGTAACCGCTAGCTTGCCCTGATCGACCATGGTCCGGATTTCGGGCAAGGCGTCGAAACCGGCCACCTTGACCGAGCTCAGCCCATTGTCGCTCAAGTATCGCAAGGCCCCCAGTGCCATCATGTCGTTGGCGGCGAACAGCAGGCCGATGCCCGGATGCAGCTCGAACATTTTCCTGGTTACCTCATAGGCCTCATCGATCTTCCAGTTGGCGGTTTCACTGGCAACCACTCGGATCGCCGTGTTCTCTGAAAACGCACGCTCCGCACCTTGCTTGCGCGCCTGCGCATTCTCGGCACTACGAATGCCTTCGAGAATGGCTGCCGTGGTCGGCACTTCAATCCCTGCGCTCAGCGCCTTGACCGCGAGATAGGCCCCCTTCTCGTTGTCCACGCTGATAAAGGGCAGGCCGGCGAGATCCGCCACTGCGAGTTGGGTGGCATCCAGGCGGGCATCGATAATCACCACCGGAATACCCGCATCACGCGCCTTTCGCACCGCAGGAATCAGATGGTGTGCATTCGCAGGGGCGATCACGAGCGCATCGGCCCGCTTGTTCTGAACTAGATCTTCGACGATCGAAACCTGCTGTTCGAATGAGGTTTCCTGCGCTGCCGTCTTGACGATCAGTTCAATGCCGAGCTCAATCTCCGCCTTGCGCGCACCCTTCTCCATCTCAACGAAGAACGGATTGGTCAGCGTTTTCATGACCAACGCCACTCGCGGCTTTACAACGGGGGGCGGGGATGTGGAGATTGCGACCGCGGGTTCTCGATCGACACGCTCACCACACCCAGCAAAGACCAACGACAGGACCAGGAAGGCAAGACATCGGATCGGCCGCATGAGCGTCACTCTGGGAAAAGGTGACAAATGTTACCAGCTTCTTTCCGACCGGCGGAGCAGCTTGACTGTGGCCACGATCTCGACCACTTCGGCGGTCCGTCTCTTGGAGGCAATCAGGGTGGCCAGCAGCAACGTAAGCGGTAACCGAGCGGCGTTCTTGCCTACTTCGAGCGCGGGTGGAGATCGGATCGAAGCGGATTGGCCGCGAAGTGTTGCTTCCACAGCCTTGG
>NZ_JBNCAR010000049.1:0-10562 GCF_051280715.1 Thauera sp. AutoDN2
CGCCAGCATCGAGCTGCCCGCGGCCGAGCGGCCCGACAAGGAGTGGATGTACCTGCCCGCCTTCGCGCTGATTGCGCTCGTGTGGGCGATGCAGAAGCCGAGGCAGCGCAGGCGTGCGGCCGAACGCGCGGCGGCGCTCGCCGATGAGCGCACGCAGGGGTGAACTTCAGGCCCGGCAGATTAGGGCCCGCAAGTAACCCGGACGAGGCCGCAGGCGCTCAGGCGCCGGTGGCCGTAGCCATGCGGGCGAGGGCCTCGTCCAGTGTCGCACGCGGGCAGCCAAAATTGAGCCGCAGCCACCCGGGCGCACCGAAGTAGCGCCCGTCGGACAAGCCGACGCCGGCTGCCTCGAAAAACGCTGCGACATCCCCGATGTTGTATTCCGCGATGAGCTCACGACAATCGAGCCACGCCAGATAGGTCGCCTCCGGTCGTGCTAGCGAGATGCCCGGCATGGCCGCGACCGCCTCCATGACCCGGTCGCGGTTGCCACGCAGATAGGCGAGCAGCGCCTGCCGCCAGGGGTCACCATCGCGGTAGGCGGCCTCGGCCGCGACCATGCCGAGCACGTTCACATGCGGCACGATGCCGCGCATCGCGTGGCGGTAACGCCGGCGCAGCCCAGCGTCCGGAATGACGGCGAAGGCGCAGTACAGCGCTGGGACGTTCCAGGTCTTGGACGGCGCCATCAGCGTGATCGTGCGCTGCGCCGCATCGGCATCCAGCGCAGCGATCGGGCGATGCCGGCAGTCTTCGTCGAGCACCAGGCCGCAGTGGATCTCATCGGAGCAGATCAGGAGGTCGTGCCGGCGCGCGAAATCCGCCAGTCGGCGCAGTTCCGCTTCGTCGAAAACGCGCCCCACCGGGTTGTGCGGCGAGCACAGCAGCAACATCTGGCTACGCGCATCAACACTCGCCTCCAGCGCCGCCCAGTCCCAACATCAGCGTCCCTCCTGAAGCACCAGTTCGCAGCGCTGCAGCACCCGGTCCGTGTTCTCCGGTGCGGACAGGAAGGGCGGGTACACCGGCGCCGCGGTGAGCACCCCGTCGCCGGGTTTGCCGGCGATCGCACAGGCCAGGTTGAAGCCCGTCACCACACCCGGAAGCCAGACCAGCCAGTCGGGATCTATGGTCCAGCCATGGTCACGCTGCAGCCCCTCGACGACCGCCTCAACCAGGGACGGCCAGGCGTCGGTGTAGCCGAACACACCATGATCGATCCGGCGATGGAGCGCCTCGACCACGGCGGGCGGCGCCGCAAAGTCCATGTCGGCGACCCACAGGGGAAGGACGTCCCGCCCCGCGTAGCGGCCCCACTTTTCGCTTGGCAGGCTGCGGCGGTCGATGATGCGGTCGAAATCGAAGGCGGGGGCGGTCATGGCGAGAGCGTCGGAGGTTGCACGAGGGGCATTGTCCCGCATCGGGGTGGAGGGCGCAGCCCTTGAGCGATGGTTGGTGCAGCTGCGATCCATCAGCGGGACCGGAATCGAAGCCACCGCCTACACGCGCCGCCTTGTGCAGGGAAACTGCGTGGAGGCGGCCGACGGAGAGCCTATCCAGCTTGCCCGTCGTTCTTTACCACCCCGAAGCGTTGCAGGGTGTGCTCGCGTGCGGCAGCGTGGTCCACGATCGGTTCCGGGTAGTCGACACCGATCTTGGTACGGCACGCCGTCTGGTCGATGCCACCCAGGGTCCATGGCGCGTGGATGAACTTGTCGGGCACACGTGCAAGTTCGGGCAGGTAGCGGCGGATGAAGCGGCCCTCGGGGTCGAACTTTTCCGACTGGGTGACGGGATTGAAGATGCGGAACCAGGGCTGCGCATCGCACCCGGTGGAGGCCGCCCACTGCCAGCCACCGTTGTTGGCAGCGAGATCGTAATCGTTGAGCTGGGCGGCGAAGTAGCGCTCACCGAGGCGCCAGTCGATGCCGAGGTCTTTTGTGAGAAAGGAGGCCACGATCATGCGCAGCCGGTTGTGCATCCAGCCGGTCTGGTTCAACTGGCGCATCGCCGCGTCCACGATCGGGTAGCCCGTGCGCGCCTCGCACCATGCGGCGAAGCGCTCGGGGGCATCATCCCATTTGACCGCCTCATACTCCGGACGGAAGGCATGATCGACCACCCGCGGGTTGTGCCACAGGATCTGGTGATAGAAGTCGCGCCAGATCAGCTCCGACAGCCAGCTGTCGGCACCCTCGCCGCCTCGGGCTCGAGCGTGCGCGGCGAGTTGGCGGATCGACACCGTGCCGAAGCGCAGATGCGTGGACAGATAGCTGACGCCCTTCACCGCAGGAAAATCGCGCGCGCGCTTGTAGCGGTCGATGCGCGCGGCGAAGTCCTCGAACAACCGCCGTCCGCCACGCATGCCCGTGGGCAGGTTCAGCTCGGCGAGCCCGGCGGGTTCGAAGCCGATATCGGCCAGGCTGGGCAGAGTTTCACCCATCGGCTTCGGCGCCAGGTACACGGCGTATTTCTCCACTGGATACGCCTTGAGCTGGAAATCATCAATCGCCTTGAGCCAGGCGTTCTTGTATGGCGTGAACACGCTGTAGGACTTGCCTGCCTGCGTCAGCACGTCGTCGCGCTCGAAGATCACCTGGTCCTTGAAATCCTGGTAGCCGATGCCGGCTTCCGCGAGCGCCTGCGCCACCCGGCTGTCACGCACGATCGCGCCGGGTTCATAGTCGCGGTTGGCGAAGACCTTGTCCACGCCGAGCACTGCGGCCAGACGCGGCAGCACATCCTCGGCACGGCCGTGGCGCACGATCACCCCAGCCCCCACCCCTCCCGCTGCGCGCGCCATGGCCCCGAGCGCTTCATCGAGCTCGATCAAGCTGGCATGGATGAACTCGACACGGCGATCCCGGCGCGAGCGCAGCGCCTCCAGGATCGCGGTATCGAACACGAAGGCACAATGCACGCGATCGGCGAAGCGCAGGGCATGATGGAGCGCCGCATGGTCAAAGCTGCGCAGATCGCGACGAAACCAGACGAGAGCGGAAGGCATTGATCTGTCCAGGACAAATAAAGCCTGCATTATGACCCAGCCCGTAGCGCCAAGAACGGGGTCGATGGGCGTAAAATGCCGTCCATGGATACGCCCACGGCCAATTTCACACACCACTTCCTGATCGCCATGCCCAACATGGTCGATCCTCACTTCGCGCGCACCCTGACCTATATCGCCGAACACAATGACCAGGGCGCGCTCGGTCTCATCGTGAACCGGCCGATCGACATGACGCTCGCGACGCTTTTCGAGCGCATCGAACTCCCACTGGAAGCCGAGGGCATTTCCGCCCAGCCGGTGTATTTCGGTGGCCCGGTGCAGACCGACCGCGGCTTCGTGCTGCACCGGCCACTCGGCGACTGGCACTCCACGCTCAAGGTGACCGACGAGGTCGGCCTGACCAGCAGCCGCGACGTGCTCCAGGCCATCGGCGCGAACGGCAAGCCGGAGCAGGTGCTCGTCACCCTTGGCTACGCCGGCTGGGCCGCGGGCCAGCTCGAGCAGGAACTGCTCGACAACGCCTGGCTCACCGTACCCGCAGACATGGCCATCGTATTCGATCTGCCACCCGAAGAGCGGCTTGCCGCCGCGATGCAGAAGCTGGGCGTCGACTTCACCAACCTGAGCGAGGTTGCCGGGCATGCCTGACGCGGTCGCCGCCGCCCTGCCCGCGCGCGGCACCGTTCTCGGATTCGACTTCGGCCTCGCGCGCATCGGCATTGCCAGCGGCGAGCTGGAAACCTGCCAAGCCAGCGCGCTCACCACCGTGCACGAGGAGGCCAGCGACGCCCGCTTCCAGGCAATTGCCGCCTTGATCGAGAAATGGCGGCCGATCGCCCTCGTGGTCGGCATTCCCACCCACCTCGACGGCACGGCGCACGAGCTTACCGCGCGCTGTCACCGCTTCGCGAACCAACTCCACGGCCGCTTCGGGCTACCCGTATTCACCGCCGACGAACGCCTGTCTTCGGTGGCGGCCGAACGCGAGCTCGCCGACGCCGGCCGCAAGCACTGGCGCGAACGCAAAGCGGTACTCGACGCAGCCTCCGCGCGGCTCATCCTGCAAACTTTCCTGGACACCCGACGCCATGAAGAACCTTGACGCCGAAGCCCTCTACCGGCAGCTCGCCGAGCAGATTCGCCCCCACGTCACGCCTAAGACAGCGCTCGTAGGCATCTACACCGGCGGCCTGTGGCTGGCCGAGCGGCTGCACGCCGAGCTCGGCATCACCCAGCCACTGGGCGCGATTGACGTCTCGTTTTACCGCGATGACTACGGCAGCAAGGGTCTGCATGCCAGCCCGCAGCGCACCGAGATCCCCTTCAACGTGGATGGCGCGCATGTGATCCTCGTCGATGACGTGCTGTACACGGGGCGCACCACTCGGGCTGCACTCAACGAACTGTTCGATTTCGGACGCCCGGCGATGGTCGAACTCGCCGTACTGGCCGACCGTGGCAGCCGTGAACTGCCGATCGCTGCGCGCTACTGTGCGCACACCCTGCCCCAGGCGCTGCCGCGCGAGCAGAGCCTGCAGTTGCAGCGCGACGAGAACGGCCGGTTCACACTCGAACTGACCGGGAACGAGTAACCGCCGTACGGACACAGCGCGACTGCGCTGCTCCGTCTTCTCATCACCCCCTCCCTTTCCTGCCCACTCGCTGACACCGAGGCACGCCCGATGCGCCACCCCCAGCTCAACCAGCACGGCGAACTGCAGCACCTGCTCACGCTAGACGGTCTGCCGCGCGACATCCTCACCACCATCCTCGACACCGCCGCGCCCTTCACCGAAGTCGCCGAGCGCGAGGTCAAGAAGCTGCCGCTGCTGCGCGGCAAGAGCGTGTTCAACCTGTTCTTCGAGAACTCGACACGCACCCGCACCACCTTCGAGATCGCCGCCAAGCGGCTGTCGGCCGACGTGGTGAACCTCAACATCAACACCAGCTCTGCGGCCAAGGGCGAGAGCCTGCTCGACACTGTCGACAACCTGTGTGCGATGCAGGCCGACATGTTCGTCGTGCGCCATGCCGCCAGCGGCGCGCCGATGCTGATCGCCCAGCACCTGCGCAATACCCGGCGCGAACACATCAGCGTGGTCAACGCCGGCGACGGGCGGCATGCGCACCCGACCCAGGGCCTGCTGGACATGTATACGATCCGCCACTTCAAGCAGGACTTCAGCAACCTGACGGTGGCGATCGTCGGCGACGTGCTGCACTCGCGCGTCGCGCGCAGCCAGATTGCCGCGCTGACCACACTCGGTGTGCCCGAGGTGCGCGTAATCGGCCCCAAGACCCTGCTGCCGACCGAAGTCGAAAAGCTCGGCGTCCGCGTGTTCCACGACATGCGCGAGGGCCTGAAGGGCGTCGACGTGGTGATGATGCTGCGCCTGCAGAACGAGCGCATGAATGGCGCGCTGCTACCCACGCCGCAGGAGTACTACAAGATCTGGGGCCTGACCGCCGAGAAGCTCGCGCTCGCCAAGCCCGACGCCATCGTGATGCACCCCGGTCCGATGAACCGCGGCGTCGAGATCGACTCGGCGGTAGCGGATGGCGCGCAGGCGGTCATCCTGCCCCAGGTCACCTTCGGCATCGCCGTGCGCATGGCGGTCATGAGCATGCTGGGCAGCCGCTGAGCGCCCGCCACCGGAAGACGAACGAGCATGAACATCCTGATTTCCAAGGGCCGCGTCATCGACCCGGCCAACCGCAGCGACGCGGTGCAAGACGTCTATGTTTCGGGCGGCAAGATCGTCGCCCTCGGTCAGGCCCCGCAGGACTTCGTCGCCGAGCGTACGATCGACGCCAGCGGCCTCGTGGTCGCCCCCGGCTTCATCGACCTCGCCGCGCGCCTGCGCGAGCCCGGGTTCGAATACCGTGCCACGCTCGAGTCCGAGATGGAGGCGGCGATGGCCGGTGGCGTCACCAGCCTGGCGATCCCGCCCGACACCGACCCGGCACTCGACGAGCCCGGCCTGGTCGAGATGCTGACCTACCGCGCCAAGAAGCTGAACCGCGCCCACATCTACCCGGTCGGAGCACTCACGCTCGGCCTCAAGGGCGAGCGCCTGTCGGAGATGGCCGAACTGGTCGAAGCCGGCTGCGTGGCCTTCTCGCAAGCCAATGTGCCGGTCGTGGACAACGCAGTGCTGATGCGGGCGCTACAGTACGCCGCAACCTTCGATTTCCGCGTCTGGCTGCAGCCGCTTGCACCCTTCCTGTCGCGCATTGGTCACGCGCACGACGGCGAGGTCGCCACCCGCCTGGGCCTCACCGGCATCCCGGTCGCGGCCGAGACGGTGGGACTGTACACCTACCTCGAACTGGCCAAGGCCACGGGTGCGCGCCTGCACATTACCCGCCTGTCCTCGGCCGCCGGCCTCGCCTTGATCGACCAGGCGCGCACCGAAGGGGTGGACGTGACCTGCGACGTATCGATCAACCACGTCCATCTGTGCGACATGGATATCGGCTATTTCGACCCCAATTGCCACCTGATCCCGCCGCTGCGCAGCCAGCGCGACCGTGAGGCGCTCTGCAAGGGACTCGCTGACGGCCGCATCAACGCCCTGTGCTCGGACCACACGCCGGTGGACGATGATGGCAAGCAGACCCCATTCTCCGAGTCCGAGCCCGGGGCCACCGGACTCGAGCTCCTGCTGCCGCTGACGCTGAAGTGGGCGGACCGCGCTGGTCTTTCGCTGCTCGACGGCCTCGCCCGCATCACCTCGGACGCGGCGAAGATCGTCGGCATCACCAAGGCCGGCCACCTGTCGGTCGGCGCACGCGCCGACGTATGCGTCTTCGATCCGGCAGCCCACGGCATCGTCACCCGCGAGGGGCTGAAGAGCCAAGGCAAGAACACGCCCTTCCTCGGCATGGAACTGCCCGGAAAGGTGCGCTACACCCTGGTCGAGGGCCAGGTGATGTACGAAGGCCGCTGAATCCTCGCCGGCGCCCGGTCGCCGGCCTTGAACGAAAAGGGGCAGCCGGTTGCGGCTGCCCCTTTTCGTTCGAACGCCAACGCGGAGATCAGGCGCCGAACAGCAGGGGCGCAAAGCCGTTGCGCACCCCGGCGAGCACCATCAAAACGATCTGCAGCACCAGCAGTAACACCAGCGGAGAGAGGTCGACATTGGCAATGGTCGGAACCACGCGACGGAAGGGACGCAGGAACGGCGCAGCAAGCGAGTGCAGCACCGGTGCCAGCGGCGCGTGCGGGCTCACCCAGGACAGGATCGCCGAGCCGAGCACCACTGCAAACAGCAGGTACACCATCATTCGCAGCAGCTCGATCAGCCCCACGCCCAGCAGACCGGCCAGCACCGACGCGGAATCGCCGCTGAAGGCGGCACCATGCAAACTGAGCTCGAAGGCCACCAGCAGCACCTGCACCACCCAGGCCGGCAGCAGGCTGGCCATGTCGAGCCCGAACAGGCCAGGCACGACACGACGCAGCGGACGCACGGCCCAGTCGGTGGTGCTGACCACGAACTGGCCGAGCTGGTTGCGGAAGGATATGCGCTGCCACTGCATGTAGAAGCGCGCCAGCAGCATGAGCGTGATGAAGCTGGCGAGCACGTCAACCACCAGCAACAGGATGTTCGCGAGCATCGCTCAGTCCTTTCCGAGTAATTCACCGAGTTCGCGGCCCCGCGCCTCGGCGGCGCCAACCGCGGCGACCAGCACATCGTGCCAGCCTGCACCAGCCAGATGGGCCAGTGCCGCCTCCGTCGTGCCGCCCTTGGACGTCACCTTCTGGCGCAGCACTGCGGGCGCGTCCGCCGAGCCCGCGGCCAGCTTCGCCGCGCCGAGCACGGTGTCGATCGCCAGCCGGCGCGCGGCCACCTCATCGAAGCCCAGGCGCTGGCCCGCAGCTTCCAGCGCCTCGATGAAGTGAAACACATACGCCGGGCCACTACCCGAGATCGCCGTCACCGCATCCATCTGCGCCTCGGTTTCGGCCCACACCGTGCTGCCCACCGCGCTGAGGATGCGCTCGGCGTCCTCACGCCCGGCGGCATCCACCGAGGGATCCGCGTACAGGCCGGTCACACCGGCACCGATCAGCGCGGGGGTGTTGGGCATGCAGCGCACCAGGCGGGTGTAAGGGCGCCCTTGCCCCCCCAGCCAGCGGCCGAGGTCGGCCAGGCGCAGGCCGGCGGCGATGCTGATCACGAGTTGCCCGTCGAGGCGCCCCGCGAGCGGAGCAAGCGCCAGCTTCATCTGCTGCGGCTTGACCGCGAGCACGACCACATCGCAGTCCAGCGCAGCCTCGTCGAAGGCCGCCACCGCGCGCACGCTGAACCGGCCCTCGAGTACCGCGCACGCCTCGCTGCCGAGTTCCACGACCTGGATGTCTGCAGGCAAGAAGCCACGTTCCAGCATTCCGCCGATGAGGGCAGTGGCCATGTTGCCACCACCGAGGAAGGTAATCTTCATTCAATGACCTCGAGATAAAGTCTGATGTGCGCGCAGGCGCCGATCAGGCCGATGTGACGCCCACCCGCGTCTGCCGCTCGCCGAAGATCGCGGTGCCGACGCGCACGATGGTCGCCCCTTCGGCAATGGCCGGCTCGATGTCGTGCGACATGCCCATCGAGAGCGTATCGACTTCCAGCCCACCTTTGAGGAGCGCATCACGCAGACTGCGCAGCAAGCCGAAGCGGGCACGCAGAAGTGCCACATCCTCAGTCGGCTCGGGAATGCACATCAGGCCGCGCAAGCGAAGCTGTGGGAGAACGGCAACCGCGTGCGCCAGCTCGATCGCCTGCTCGGGCGCGACGCCGCTCTTGCTGTCCTCGCCACTGACATTGACCTGGACGCACACGTTCAGCGGCGCCAGGTGCACATCGCGCTGTGCGGACAGGCGTTCGGCGATCTTCAGCCGGTCGATGCTGTGCACCCAGTCAAAGGCGTTCGCCACCGGCCGTGTCTTGTTGCTCTGCAGCGGGCCGATGAAATGCCACTCCAGCCCCATCCCGCGCAGGGCCTCGACCTTGTCCACGCCCTCCTGGACGTAGTTTTCACCAAACACGCGCTGTCCAGCCTCGGCCGCCTCGCGCACCGCTTCGGCCGGCCAGGTCTTGCTGACGGCCATGAGCTGGACATCATCAGTGGAACGCCCCACAGCTTGGGCAGCGGCCGCGACACGGCTGCGGACGGCAAGCAGGCGCTCGGCGATTGTCGTCATGATTCGTGGCCTATTTCCTTGGGGAGCGAAGCGCGAAAAGTATAGCATTGCGCTGTTCGCCCGATTTTCGTTCAACCTGCCCCGCATACGGGGCGCCACTGCGCCGGAAAGACCATGGACATCACCGAACTGCTCGCCTTCGCGGTCAAGAACAAGGCCTCCGACCTCCACCTTTCCGCCGGTCTGCCGCCCATGATCCGCGTACATGGCGATGTCCGGCGCATCAACCTGCCGCCACTCGAGCACAAGGAAGTGCACGGCATGGTGTACGACATCATGAACGACGGGCAGCGCAAGCAGTTCGAGGAAACCTGGGAGTGCGACTTCTCCTTCGCCGTGCCCAACCTCGCCCGCTTCCGCGTCAACGCCTTCAACCAGAATCGCGGCGGCGCAGCCGTCTTCCGTACCATTCCCTCCAAGGTACTTTCGCTTGAAGAACTGAACTGCCCGAAGATCTTCAAGGATATCGCCAGCCAGCCGCGCGGCATCGTGCTCGTCACCGGGCCGACCGGCTCCGGGAAGTCCACTACGCTCGCGGCGATGGTCGATTACGTGAACGAAAACGAGTATGGCCACATCCTCACCGTCGAGGATCCAATCGAATTCGTGCATGAATCGAAGCGCTGCCTGATCAACCAGCGCGAGGTGCACCGCGACACCATGTCCTTCAACAACGCCCTGCGCGCCGCGCTGCGCGAAGACCCGGACGTGGTACTCGTGGGCGAGATGCGCGACCTCGAGACCATCCGCCTCGCGCTCACTGCGGCCGAAACAGGCCACCTCGTTTTCGGCACCCTGCACACCTCGTCGGCAGCAAAGACCATCGACCGTATCGTCGACGTCTTTCCCGCAGCGGAAAAGGACATGGTGCGCTCCATGCTGTCGGAGTCCCTGCGTGCGGTGATCTCGCAGACGCTGCTCAAGACCAAGGATGGTCAGGGTCGGGTGGCGGCGCACGAGATCATGATCGGCACCCCCGCGATCCGCAACCTGATCCGCGAAAACAAGATCGCGCAGATGTACTCTTCGATCCAGACCGGCCAGAACGCGGGTATGCAGACCCTGGACCAGTGCCTCGCCGACCTGGTGCGGCGCAATGTGGTCTCGGCGGCAGAAGCCCGCCACAAGGCGCAGAACAAGGAAAGCTTCGCCGGTTGACCGGCATCCCCCACTCTCCCGCCCGCAGGAGCACAAGCAGATGGAACGCGATCAGGCCCTCAAGTTCATGCACGATCTGCTGCGGCTGATGCTGCAGAAGAACGGTTCCGACCTCTTCATCACCGCGGGCTTTCCGCCCGCGATCAAGATCGACGGCAAGATCATCCCGCAGTCCAACCAGATCCTGCAGCCCCA
>NZ_JBNCAR010000050.1:0-10526 GCF_051280715.1 Thauera sp. AutoDN2
ACGACGGTAGACTTCGGCCCGAAATCGATTGTTTCGAGCTTTTCAATTTTATCCGCATAGTCATGGAGCTTGTCATCAAGCCCTTCGGCGAGGTCGCTCGCGATTTCCGCCTGAGCGTGCTCGTCATTCTCGATCGGCTCGCTTCGATCAAGCCGAGCAGTCGACACGTAGCCTAGATACGTGTCGCGAGCGCTCTTCAAGGCCGCCGTTTCCAACGACAGCATCGTCTCTCTGATGTGGTCTTTGTTCCAGTTCACAATCACCTCGCCTTGTATCGCTATTGGAGCCGTCTGCCCGTCAGGATCCGCCGGGGACCGCCGTGTAATTGAGCTTTGTCATCCCGCCCACGCGGCTATTCATCGCTGACAAAGTCCTCTCCTTGATAAGGAGCTCGGATCAGCCTGGGGTCTCGGATGATGCTTGTGACCAGCCAAACATAGGTTTGCTCTGCGGTATCAAATCCGAGGATGCTGAAGGCACCGCCGAAGGGACATGCGGGAAAGTCGGGGAACCCTTCCCGAAGGACATAACGCTCGGGTTCTTGTTCAAACTCGCGCTTGTAGACCTTGCGCAGACCGTGCTTGCTCGGCACATCCCGGTCCCCTGTCGGCACCGTTTCTCGATGTGCCAAAAGCTGCTCGGAAAAGTCCGCATGGCAAATCTCGTCGAACACATCGAATGCGTCGATAAGGAGTCCCCGGTGCCCCGTCTTTGGGTCCGTGATCGCGTAGATGTTTGAAGCATCCTCCGCATCGTCGCCACTCTCCAGGCGCAGCGCAGCGTCCACACGCATGGAGCAAGCATCCAGTTTCGATCCGAATTCGAGATCGACGAGATGGCCATCCTTGACACGATACTCGCGGTCGTATCCCTTGGCGACGTACGACTGCACTGCGCTTATGACATCGGTCACTTGGGTGTTCATTGAGGCGCCTTCATCTCGCGTTGAATGGAGCGTGCGCCCGCACGGGGCGTGCTGTGGACTGCCGGAGGACGGCGGAGATGTTTGGGTACAGAATTCAAAGCCACTTTGCCTTCTTGAAGCGCAAGAAGAGGATGAGGCAGGACGTCGCCATGAGCCCGATCACGACGAAGAATCCGTAGGTCGCATTCAGGCCGGGCATGTGCGTGAAGTTCATGCCATATATTCCAGCGATTGCCGCCGGAACTGCCAGTACAGCCGCCCAAGCCGCGAGCTGGCGGGTGTTCCTACCCATCCTTTGCGCTTCCAGAAGACTGCTGAACTCAAAGACAGATGACAGGACCTGAAGCAGACCGTTAACCATGGTCTGCACGCGATCAACGTGGTCCGCGACATCGTTGAAGTACGGCCTCACATCGGCGCTGATGCAGGGAAAGTGCCCGCGAACCAGCTTTCTGACCAACTCGGCCATCGCTCCGAGCGTACGCTGGAAGTGGGTGAGCTCGCATCTCAGTGCAAAGATGCGGGCGACGTCTTCTCGTCCGAGAAAGTCGCCAAGTGACCGCCTTTCCATTGCCAGGACGTCATCTTCGATCATTTCAAAGATGGGCAGATACTGGTCGACAATCCGGTGCAGGATCGCGTGCAACACGTAGTCGACGCCCTTTCCCAACAGCGCCGGCGAAGCCTCGAGTTGCTTTCGAAGGGTACCTAGCTCTCCGGCGTGGCCGTGCCTTACGGTGATGAGATGATTGTGGCCGGTGAAGATTGCCATCTTCCCGTAGCGAATCGTGTCGCCTACCAGCTCGGCAGTCTGGGCGACGACGTACAGCTCATCGTTGTAGACCTCGAGCTTGGGCGGGCACAGCGGGTGCATCGCATTATCGATGGCCACCGGATGGAGCTGATAGGTCGTCTGTATCGCGTGAAGCTCCTCGGCAGTGGGGTCGTGTAGCGCGATCCAACAGAAGTCCGATCGACTCTTATCCCATTGAACGTGCTCGTCGAGCGCGACGTCCCTGATTCGCTTACCTTCGTTGTAATAGCAGGCGGCAACGATGCTCATGCCGGCCTCGCAGGGATCCTCAGACCCCGCTGTACAGCTGGTCGAGCTAGCCCACGACCGAGCCAGGCTTGGATATTCGAGTATTCGCTGAGGCCGACGATGTCGCCGGCAGCGTAGGTTTCAACCAGCGCATTTACCCAGCCCAGCGTTGCGATGTCCGCGATCGAATAGTCATCGACGATCCACTCGCGCCCTTCCAGCTGGCGATCAAGCACCCCTAGGAGTCGCTTGGATTCGTCGATATAGCGCTGTTGTGGGCGTTTATCTTCATAGTCCTTCCCGCCCCAGCGCAGGAAGAAGCCTAGCTGGCCGAACATCGGCCCGATGGCGGACATCTGGAAGAACACCCACGTCAAAGTTTCGTAGCGCTTGGCGGGTGCATTTGGGATGAGCTGGCCGGTTTTCTCGGCCAGGTAGATGAGGATGGCACCGGACTCCCAGACCGCAATGGGGCTCCCGCCTGGCCCTGCAGGATCGATGATTGCCGGTATGCGGCCGTTCGGGTTCAGAGAAACGAACGCCGGGTCCTTTGACTCGTTGTTCGAGATATCGATCCAGTGGGGCTCGTACGCCAAGCCCGTCTCCTCCAGCATGATGGAGACCTTGACGCCGTTGGGCGTGGGGGCTGCATAGAGTTGGAGGCGCTCGGGATGTGACGCCGGCCAGCGCTTCGTGACCGGGAAGGACGAGAGATCTGACATGGTTCTGCGATCCTGGTGATGCGATGGCGGGGGACTGGAGATCTCAACCCTATCAACGCTGGGTTCGATAGCCGCGCCGAAGAACGGCGCGGTTATCGAAGACTGCGACGGGGACAGGGGCTCAGGTCGCGGCCCGCGAAGACGGTTCTGCCTCAGCCCCGGCCGATGACCGCACAAGGTCCCCGTTTTAGCGCTTGGGAAGAACCCAGTTGGAACGGGGAAAGTGGCACGTATAGCCGCCCGGCCGATTCTCCAAATAGTTCTGGTGCTCCGGCTCGGCCTCCCAGAAATCGCTCACCGGCTCGACATCGGTGACCACCTTGCCAGGCCATAGCCCGGAGGCATCCACATCGGCGATCGTGTCCTCGGCGACCCGTTTCTGCTCCGCGTCGACGTAGTAGATGGCCGACCGATAGGAGAGCCCGCGATCATTGCCCTGGCGGTTCTTCGTGGTCGGATCATGGATCTGGAAGAAGTACTCCAGGATATTCCGGTAGCTGGTCACCGCCGGGTCGAAGATAATCTCGATTCCCTCGGCGTGCGTGCCGTGATTGCGGTAGGTGGCATTGGGAACATCGCCGCCGGTGTAACCGACACGTGTCGAGACGATGCCCGGCTGCTTGCGAATGAGATCTTGCATGCCCCAGAAGCATCCACCCGCGAGAACTGCGCGCTGATGCATATTAAGCCTCCTTGATCTGATCGAGATATTCGCCGTATCCCTGGGCGGCCATCTCGTCACGCGGGATGAACCGAAGGGACGCAGAGTTGATGCAGTATCGAAGCCCGCCGCGGTCGGAGGGGCCATCCGGAAACACATGGCCGAGATGACTGTCGCCATGCACCGACCTGACTTCCGTGCGCCTCATCCCATGGGCGCCGTCCTGAACCTCGTTCACGTTGGCCGGAACGATCGGCTTGGTAAAGCTCGGCCAGCCGGTGCCAGAATCGAACTTGTCCGTCGAAGCGAAGAGTGGCTCACCCGACACGACGTCCACGTAGATGCCTGGCTTCTTGTTGTCGTTGTGTTCGCCCGTGAATGGCCTTTCGGTACCCGCGTTTTGGGTGACCCAATGCTGTTCCGGGGTCAGACGGTCCAACGCGGTCTTTGACTTTTCAAACTTCACGATAGCCTCCGTTACGCATCTAGTGGGTCAGCCAAACTGTCGTTCTTGTTGTTAGTCATTGCGACGATTATCGCAGTGCGCCTGGTATTTATCCAATACGCTGAACGTATCGTTTCGATAGCATCAAAGCACTTCGCGACCTTAAAGGGCACCTTCGGACCTTAGCGTACGATTTTTCCCGTTTCGTGAGCTGACCCCTTATGTCGCGGCTCCCCCGCGCCCGGCTCGTTGGCCGTGCGGGCTGCGCCCCGCCGAGGTCGCTACGCGACCTGGCGGCACCCGCGCTTGTGGCTAGTCCTAGCTCTCGGGGCTTTTTTTCGCGCACTTGCGCGATGCCAGGTGCGCAGCAGTTGGCACACCAAGACCGCAAAAGCGGTTTTTCAGGGAAGCAGGCCGACGACCTGGTGCATGACTCCGGCAGCAGTCGCCTATCCACCGCTGTATGCCTCCGGCGGCCCTGCCGGGGGCCAAACGGTCGCGTTTGATCCTCGGGAGCAGGGGGACGGCCTGCGGCCTAAACCCCTGCTCCACTCGGGGAGCGTGGGATCGTTCCAAGGGCGTCAAGGGCCGGGCCTGCGGCCCTCTCCGGGGCGGCCCGTGTCCTCGCTTCGCTGCGGGCCGCGCCAGCCGCCCCTGCGACCCTTGACCCCCTTTCCACTCGAAAAACGATCAGGAAGCGCCACAGCGGCCCCGTCTGGCTGGTGCGGCCCGCAGCCCGGCACGGGCGAGGACTCGGGCCAGACGGGGCGAACCCTTGACGCGGCAGCAGCGGCCAGAGCCTCACGGAGAGGGAGCAGGGGAGGGCTTTTAACCCCTGCTCCCCGACGCCTCGCGGGCGAGAGCGGGCGTGCAGAGGGCAGCGCCCTTTGCCCAAGCCCGCAGGGCGCGGAGCAAGTAGCCAGCTGCCCGACCGGGCAGCGGTACGTTACGAAAATCGCTTGCATATCGTATCTGTATTGTGTATCATATCTGTATTGATATGATTTACACCGATACGGTACGAAAGGGGAAAGGATCATGGCACGTCAAGGCATCACTTTTGAGCAGGTCGCCGCCGTCGCTGATGCGCTGGCAGGCGAGGGTCAGCAGCCGACCATCCGGGCGGTGCGCGAGCGGCTGGGCGACACCGGCAGCCCGAACACGATCCACAAGCATCTTTCGACCTGGCGCGAGGCCCGCCCGGTGGCCGCTGCCGCTGCACAGGAACTGCCGCAGGCGCTGACCGCCGCAATTGCGGCCGAGATCGAGCGGGCCGCCGCGCAGGCACGCGGGGAGATCGAGGGCCGTCTGGTGCAGGCACAGGCCGAGGCCGCCGAGCTGGCAGCGGCAGGCGAGGCGCTGGAGTCCGAACGCGACGAGCTGGCCGAGCAGGTGGCCGTCCTCACCACTGAGCGCGACACGCTGGCAGGCAAGGCCGCCCAGCAGGCCGCCGATCTTGCCGACGCGCAGCAGCGCATCGAACGCGAGCAGCAGGCGGCCGAGTCCGCCCGCGTGGAGGTCGCGACCGCCCGTCTGAAAATCGAGGCACAGGCCGAGCGCCAGGTCGAGCAGGCGGCCGAGCTCGAGCGTCTACGTGCGGCGTTGGCCGAGGCGCAGCAGGGACGGATCGCAGCCGAGCAGCAGGCGGCTGTATTGAGCGCGCGCCTCGAGGCGATGACCGATCGCGCGACCCGAGCCGAGCAGCGAGTGGAGGGGCTCGAGAGGCAGCTACAGCAGGCAGGGCAGGAGCTCAGCAGCGCGCGGGTCCAGGTTCAAGCGCAGCAAACCGCGTTGGATAGCGCGGTGCGGGACATCGAGGCGGCAAGGCGGCAGGTGGAAGAGGCCCGTGCCCAGGCGAAGAAGGCCGGCGAGGAAGCCGCGGAGCTGCGGGGGCGTTTGGCTGCGGCTGCTGTCCCTGGCAAGGGCTGAGCGCCGGTCGGGTGCGTGGTGCTTTGGACGAAATGAATCCTTTTGTCTAATGTCCGCAGACCACCCCCAGCAACGGCGCGGCTTTGCGCCGCGTTTTTTTCCCGAACATTGGACAAAACGATGAACGACCGCAAACACCTCACCGCGCGCGAGGTCGAGCGCCTGATCACGGCCACCCGCGGCAGCCGCACCGAGCTGCGCGACCGCTGCCTGATCCTCTTGATGTTCCGTCACGGGCTGCGGGTGTCCGAGGCCTGTGCGCTGAAGTTGCACCAGGTGGATCTCGAGAGCCGGGTGCTGCACGTCGCTCGGCTCAAGAAGGGGTTGTCGACGACGCACCCGCTGCGAAGCGACGAGTTGCGGACCATCAAGGCTTGGCTCACCGAACGGGCGCGTCTCGGCCCGGCGGGCGACACGTTCTTCGTCTCGGAGCGGCGGGCGCCGCTCAACCGCCGGACCGCCTGGGTGGCGATCCGGCGCTACGGGGAACTGGCCGAGCTGTCCGTCGAGGCGCACCCGCATATGCTGCGCCACGCCTGCGGCTACGCGCTCGCCGACCAGGGCGCGGACACCCGGCTCATCCAGGACTACCTGGGACACCGCAACATCCAGCACACCGTCCGCTACACGGCGACCAATCCGGCGCGGTTCGAGCGGCTGTGGCGGTGATGTGAGATACTTGTATCTCTATTCGGTTGATAGGAGTCTCTGCGATGGGTGCCGTTTCCCTCCGCCTGCCTGATGACGTCTCGCAAAGGCTGCAGAATCTGGCCCAGATGACGGGGCGCAGCAAGACCTACTACATGGTCGAGGCCATTCGTGAGCACCTCGATGACCTCGAGGATCTGTACCTCGCCGAGCAGCGCCTCATCGATATCCGCTCGGGCAAGACCCAGACGGTTCCGCTCGAAGAGGTTATGAAGCGCTATGGCCTGGAAGGTTGAGCTCGACCCCGCCGCGGAGCGCGAGCTGGGGAAGCTCGACCGCCAGGATGCCCGGCGCATCCTCGCCTTCTTGTTCGAGCGCGTGGCCAAGCTTGAAGATCCGCGCAGCATCGGTGAAGCCCTCAAGGGCAGCAAGCTCGGGGACTTCTGGAAGTATCGCGTGGGTGACTACCGGCTGATCTCCAGCATCGAGGACGGGGTGATGCGCATCCTTGTCGTGAGGATCGGCAATCGTCGGGATGTTTATCGTTGATATAAGATGTTTCTTTATGTATTTGTATAACGCGGTAACGAAATAAATAAGGACTGATCGAATGCGAATAGCGGTCGTCAACACCAAGGGCGGCGTGGGAAAGACCACGATCGCCACACACCTGGCTGCCCTCTTTGCCGCACAGGCGGCGACCTTGTTGATCGATGCCGACCCGCAGGCTTCGGCCGCCAGTTGGGCCGCCTGGCGGCGTGAGGCCGGGCGTGAGCCGTCGCCGACGACGACCTGCTTGCTGGGCAAGGCGGTCTTCGATGAGGGCAAGAATCTGTCCAAGGGCTTCGTCCATACCGTGATCGATGCCGGTGGCCGGGATTCGTCCAGCCTGCGCGCGGCGCTGCTGCTGGCCGAGCGTGCCGTGGTCCCGGTGGGTGCCTCCAACCTCGATGCCGCTGCGATGACCGATCTGCTTGAGATTGTCGAGCTGGCCAAGGACTTCAATGCGGAGCTCGACGTGCACGTGCTGCTGATGCGCATCGATCCGCGCACCCGGGACACCGGGGAGATGATTGACTACCTGCACGAGCACAAGCTGCGTCTCCTCGATGCGCGCATCTGCGAGCGCGTGGCGTACCGGCGTGCCGTCGGCGAGGGGGCTACGGTGGCCGAGCTCGCCAAGGACCCCCAAGCGATTGCCGAGATGGCCGCCCTCTACAAGGAGATTCAAGCGTGAAAGCAAAACCCAACCTCGACAGCTTCCTGGCTGGGAGCGCAGCCGCTGCCGCCGAGCGGCCGGCATCTGGGACTTCGGGCATGGGGCTGAGTTCGGTGCTGGTCTCGCAGCGCAGAACGAAGTCGATTCGCATCGACCCCGCGCTCGATCTGTTCCTCAAGGAGGAAGCGTTCCGCCGCACGATGGCGAGCGGCAGGCGGGTCAATGAGTCCGATCTGATCGAAGAGGCGTTGGTCGGCCACTTCAGGATTCAAGAGAAATAAATCAATAACGCATGAACGCAATAAGTCAATAACGACACATGCCACTATCCTGGAACGAAATTAAGTCGCGCGCCCTGGCGTTCTCCAAGCACTGGGCCGACGCCTGCAACGAGGACAGCGAGGGCAAGCCGTTCCTGCTCGCCTTCTTCGAGATCTTCGGGATCACCAACAAGCGCATTGCCAGCTTTGAGCATGCGGTGAAGAAGTACGGCGGCGGCGCCGGCTATGTCGACTTGTTCTGGCCCGGCATCCTGCTGGTCGAAATGAAGTCGCGCGGCAAGAACCTCGACCGGGCCCACACCCAGGCGATGGACTACTTCCCGGGGATCGCCGAGCGGGATTTGCCGCGCTTCGTCCTGGTGTGTGACTTTGCGCGTTTTCGGCTCTTCGACCTGGTCGAGGGGGCGACATACGAATTTCCCCTCGAAGAGCTTTACAAGAACGTCCGCCTGTTCGGGTTCATCGCGGGCTACCAGACTCAGGTCATCAAGCCGCAGGACCCGATCAACATCAAGGCGGCCGAGCGCATGGGCCGCCTGCACGACCAGTTGCGGGCAATCGGCTACGAGGGGCGCCCGCTCGAGCTCTACCTGGTGCGCATGCTGTTCTGCCTGTTCGCCGAGGACACGGGGATTTTCGAGAAGCGCCAGTTCCAGGACTACATCGAGCTGCGCACGGGCGTCGACGGGGCCGACCTGGCGCACCACCTATCCACCTTGTTCTACGTGCTCAACACGCCGCAGGACAAGCGGCTGAAGAACCTTGATGAGCACCTGGCAGCCTTCCCCTACATCAACGGCAAGCTGTTTGCCGACATGCTTCCGCCGGCGAGTTTCGATGCGGCCATGCGTGAGAGCCTGCTCGATCTGTGCGGGCTCGACTGGGGCCGGATTTCCCCGGCCATTTTCGGCAGCTTGTTCCAGAGCATCATGGACGCACAGGCCCGCCGCAACCTGGGCGCGCACTACACCAGCGAGGAGAACATCCTCAAGCTCATCAAGCCGCTGTTCCTCGATGCCTTGTGGGCCGAGTTCGAGAAGATCCGCGGCAACAAGAAGCGCCTCTCCGAGTTTCACGCCAGGCTGCGCACGCTCACCTTCTTCGACCCCGCCTGCGGCTGCGGAAACTTCCTGGTAATCACCTATCGCGAGCTGCGCCTGCTCGAGCTCGAGGTGCTGCGGGCTGCCAACGCTGGCGGGCAGATGGCGCTCGACGTGCATCAGATGATCGCGGTCGATGTCGACCAGTTCTACGGTATCGAGATCGAAGACTTCCCGGCGCAAATCGCCCAGGTTGCGCTGTGGCTGGTCGATCACCAGATGAATATGAAGGTCAGCGAAGAGTTCGGCGCCTACTTCGTGCGTATCCCGCTGAATCACAGCGCGACAATCGTTCACGCAAACGCATTGCGCCTGGACTGGAGCACGGTGCTTCCGCCCGAGAAATGCGCGTACTTGCTCGGTAACCCGCCCTTCGTCGGTCACCAGTGGCGAAGTGCGGAACAGATGGAGGACATGGCGAACGTTTGGGGCAATGGTGGGCGCTTTGGGCGGCTCGATTTTGTCACCTGCTGGCATCACAAAGCCGTGCAGTACATGAAACGCAATCCCAAGGTGGTTACGGCCCTTGTCTCAACGAATAGCATCTGCCAGGGCGAGCAAGTCGGCACCCTCTGGAGCTGGATGCTGGAGCAGGGCGTGAAGATCCACTTCGCCCACCGGACGTTCATGTGGACGAGCGAGGCCCGCGGGCGCGCTGCTGTTCATTGTGTGATCGTGGGCTTCGGCCTGCAGGATTCCGATGAGAAGGTGATCTTCGAGTACGAGGACATCAAAGGTGAGCCGCACGCCATCAAGGCCCGGAATATCAACCCCTACCTCGTTGACGCCGCCGACATCATTCTGCCGTCGCGAACTGCAACCCCATCGGGGCTTCCGCAGCTGATCAAGGGCAGCCAGCCCACCGATGGCGGACACCTGATCCTGTCCGAACAGGAAGCCGAAGCGCTACAGGCTGAAGAGCCTACTGCCGCCAAGTGGCTCAAGACCTATATCGGCGGTGAAGAGCTGATCAACGGTGGGCGTCGCTACTGCCTTTGGCTAAAAGGGATCTCGCCTAAGGAGCTCAAGTCCATGCCGGCGGTGATGAAGCGTGTCGCTGCCGTCTCCCAGGCACGACTGAATAGTCCGACGAAAAGCGTTCAAGCCTTTGCGGAAAAGCCCACGCTTTTTACCCAGGATCGTCAGCCGGAAAAGGGGTTCTAAGCCGGAACCGCCGAAAATTCCGTCAGCCGATCAACGTGGCTTGTCCCGCGCCCGGTCGATGGGGTAGACCCAACAGTCGTGTCACTAGCCGCCATTTCGATCACGGCAATGCCAGCCGGACGTCACGTCCAGATTGTTCCGGTCTGGATGAGGCCGACTGACGTCTCGGATGACGGGTGGCATACAACTGCTGTGAGTCCTGCAGGGGGGCAGCTGCCTGACCGGACGGCGAGCATCAGCCCATCTCATGTATTCGTCATGTCAGCTTTGACACTGCGCACGCGACGGCACCCGACCCAAAGCTGTCATTGTTTCCCGGTTAGATTGCTATAAATTTTGTGGGCCATTTCTACCCGTTCAGCATTGGGGTAGTTTTTATTGGCCAGCAAC
>NZ_JBNCAR010000051.1:0-10506 GCF_051280715.1 Thauera sp. AutoDN2
TCGAACACTTCGAGGCCCTCCTGCCCTGGAATCTCAAGGCTGAGCAGTTGATCACGGCGTAGCGAGCCCGGGGAAGATGGGGTTCGTGGAGCGCTTACAGTTCTCGGGAACGCCGATTCGCAAACCAGTCAGCGGTCGGGGCGCACACGGCTTCGGCACCGACCGAGCGCTGGCATCCATGGCCGAAAAGGCAAAGGTGAGGTCCTCGACCGTACGCGTTAGCAAGCCGGGGGTATCCAGCGAGGAGGACAAGGGGACGATGCCATTGAGCGACCAGCGACCGTAAGTCGTCTTGAGTCCGACCTGCCCTGTCATCGCCGCGGGCACCCGAACGGAGCCAGCGGTATCCGTGCCCAACGCCAGGAAGGCGCTTCCCTGCACCAGGGAGACACCGGCGCCGGAGCTCGATCCGCCTGGCGTCCGGTGCTCTGCGGAGGCCCAAGGATTGAAGGGGGTTCCCCAGTGCGCATTGACGCCAAGACCGCCAAAGGCAAACTCGACGGTGTGTGTCTTGCCGACCACGATGCCGAGTTGCCGCTGCAGGCTCGACACCACAGGGCCAGCGGTCTCCCAAGCCTCTGGCAACCGCTCGGCACTGCCTGCATACACCGGCAGTCCAGGGACGCCGTAAAGGTCCTTCACGGAAACCGGGATCCCCATCAGCGGGCCAAGATCCACCCCCTCGGCAAACAGGGCATCGACGGCTTCAGCCAACTTTCGGGCACGTGCGCCGTCCCATGTTTTGTAGGCGTTCAGGCGACTTTCGGAGGCAAGGAAATTCTGCGTACAGCGCTCGATCAACCCGACTGCGGTCTGATCGCGCCGGCGCAACTGGCGAGCGTGCTCCGCCAAGGGCAGGTAGCTGGTGTCCAACAGTCTCTCCCGTGATCGCGTGGATGAAGCATTTGTTTCAATTCATCCTACGATCGCGCTACCCTTCGGACAAGCACCCATAAATGAACCGAGTTTTTACGTACCGTGAACAATCGCTTCTCGATCGAAGACCTTCAGGTGTTCTCCGAAGTAGTCAGGACACTCAACTTTTCTCAAGCAGCTCAGAGGCTTGGCGTATCTCCCGCCTTCATCTCAAAGCGCATTCAGGTGCTCGAAGCGCAACTTGAGTGCAAGCTCTTTCACCGCTCCACACGCCAAGTTTCGCTCACGGAGCAAGGGGAACACGTCTATGAGCTTGGTCGATCGATCCTCGACAAGGTGAGCGAACTGCACGAGGAACTTGGCGTGAAGCGCAACGAACCGCGCGGTGTTCTGCGCGTCTCGACGAGCTTCGGCTTCGGCCGCCGGGTGGTGGGTGAGAGCCTCGCGGAGTTCTCACGCAAGTATCCCGAGATCGAGGTTCGGCTCGACGTCCTCGATCATCTGCTCGACCTTGCGCAAAACAAGATCGACCTGGACGTACGTATCGGCGATGTGATCTCGCCGCATTACATCGCGAAGCGACTTGCACGTAACCACCGCATCCTGTGCGCTGCACCGTCTTATCTTGAGCGATGCGGCAGGCCGACAGACCTGAACGAGCTTGCACAGCACAACTGCCTCATCATCAAGGAGCGAGACCACCCCGTCGGGCTGTGGAAGCTGACCCGCCGAGGCCGCAACTACAACGTGAAGGTCAGGGGGTCGCTCGTCACCAATAACGGCGAGATTGCCGTTGCATGGGCACTCGCAGGCCATGGCATCATGTTGCGGTCGATCTGGGACGCTCGCACGCATCTCGAGTCGGGGCTGCTGGTGAACATCCTCTCCGACTACACGCAGGAGGCGAACATCTGGGCCGTCTATCCCGAACGCCTGAGTTCCTCCGCGAAGATCAAGCTTTGCGTGAAGCACATGGAGGAATTCTTCCAGCGCTGGGAACAGCGTTAAAGCGCCCGTCCGAAAGATCTCATCCTCACCTTTTGTCGGAAGTGCCATGCCAGTGCCGAGTTTCCTGTCCCTGAAGATCGAGCCTCTGACGCACGAGGCATTCGCGCCATTCGGCGAAGTCATCGAAGCCGGAGATCATGCCGAGCGCTTCCTCATCAACGGCGGCAACACCGAGCGCTATCACGATCTGGCTGGTCTCGAGGCGGGGTCCGATGGGCGGATCATCGTTTCGATCTTCAGGGGACAGCCTCGTACGCTGCCGTTCGAAGTACGGATGCTGGAGCGGCATCCGCTTGGGTCCCAGGCATTCATTCCGATGTCGGGCAGGCCCTACCTTGTTGTCGTAGCTCCCGCAGCCAGCAGCCCTGCCGTCACGGAACTCCGGGCTTTCCTCGCGCGGGGGAGCCAAGGCGTGAACTATCGTGCGGGTGTCTGGCACCACCCCTTGCTTGCGCTGGATGGGGTTTCAGACTTCCTGGTGATTGACCGCAAGGGTCCCGGCCAGAATTGTGACGAAATCACGCTCCAGCCCATCGCTCGCATCGCCGACCCCAGGTAATGGCGTTTGAGCGGCCCCGATCCATTCAACACCGACGAGCCACCCGACGCTGCCCAGCCTCCGTTTCCTTGGCGAGCGGGTAGAGGACTTGCGCCACCAAGTAAGCACGCCCTGCCGCGCACACCATTCGAAGCCCTGCAAGCCATTGGTTTGCAGGGCTTTTTCGCGTCCTGGGCGGCCATCTGTTAACGACATTAACCTGCCTGCCGCTGCCATTCACAAATCTCGCCAGCACGTTAACACCCAACTCCTAGGATTCAGGGTGTAGTCATTTCATGCCGGCGAGCGCGCACTTCTTCCCGCATCCGCACTCGCTCGGCGAACTTGCAGACACGGAGAACGAGACGTGAACAATCAAGTCAGTGGGCGTGCGACGACGCCCGGAGCAGAGGAAGCAGGCAGCCGGCGCGAGTGGCCCTCGTTCCTGCTGCTCGCTTTCGTCGGCCTGCCCATCGCCATGACGCTGGCGATCGCGGCGTACGGGTTCATCGTGTGGTTCCTGCAGATCCTGGTCTTCGGCCCACCTTCCTGATTTCACCAGGCAAGGCAGTGCGCCATCGGCATGTGCCGCCAAGCAGGAAATCGGACAACCCGCAGGAGCATCATCATGAAGAAGTTGCTACGGTCCTTCACGGACCTCTTTCTCAAGCCATCGGTCAGGATCGGGCTCGGCGTGCTCGTCACCGGCGGCTTCGTCGCAGGCGTGCTCGCCTGGCAGGGCTTCAACACCGCGCTGGAAGTGACCAACACCGAGGAGTTCTGCCTCAGCTGCCACACCATGCACGACAACCTGCTGCCCGAACTGCAGAAGACGGTGCACTGGAACAACCGCAGCGGCGTGCGTGCGCGCTGCCCGGATTGCCACGTGCCGCATGATTTCACCGACAAGGTCGCACGCAAGATGCAGGCCAGCCGCGAGGTTTGGGGCCAGATCGTGGGCACCATCGACACGCGCGAAAAGTTCAAGGACCACCGCATCGTGCTGGCCCAACGCGAGTGGAAGCGCCTGTCGGCAAACGGCTCGAAGGAATGCCGCGCCTGCCACGACTACAAGGACATGGACTTCGACAAGATGCGCCCAGCCTCGCAGGTCGCGATGCGCGCAGCCGCCGCCCGCGATCAGAGCTGCATCGACTGCCACAAGGGCATCGCACACCAGCTGCCCGACATGAAGGGCGCGCGCAACCCGGCGTTCGACACTCTGCTCTCCTCCGCCGCCGGACAAGGTGTCGACACCGGCCAGTCCTATTACCTCGTCGCGCCGCAGGATCTGTATGCAGACGAAGGCTTGAGCCAGCGCATCGGTTCGGTCGAGGTGGCGACTCAGGTCAAGGTGCTCGAGGCCAAGGGGGACGCTCAACGCGTCGAGCTCGCACTGTGGCGCAAGAACAAGGGCTATGGTCGCGTCTGGTACAGCCACTTCGGCCTCAACATCACCAGCGCCATCCTCGAGAAGGACATCGCCCAGGACACCAGCTTCGTGAAGGTGCTCGACACCAGGGAAGACCCGATGACCGGCCTCGAATGGCAGCAGGTCACTGCCACCGCGTGGATGCGCAAGGGCAGCGTGCTCGACAGCGTCGAACCGGTGTGGACGATCGCCCGCGACAGCTACAGCCGCAGCTGCAGCGTGTGCCACCGCCAGCCCGAGGAAGCACACTTCGACGCCAACACCTGGCCGGGCCTCTTCGGCGGCATGGTGGGCTTCACGAGCATGGACGACGACACCGCCCGCGTGGTGCTCAAGTACCTCCAGACCCATTCGTCCGATTTCAGCGCATCGCATCACGGCACCGGTTCGCCCGATTCCGCCCTGCAAACCGCGCGCCCCTGATCAGGAGTTGAACACCATGAACTACTCTCGGAGAGGTTTCCTCAAGGCCATGGCGGCAATGTCCGGCAGTGCGCTGGTCGCACCCGGCCTCCTGGCCCCTGCCACCGCCCGCGCCGCCGGCGAGGCGGCAGCAGTGAGCGACGACATCACCACCTGGAAGATCACCGGCTCGCACTTTGGCGCCATGCGCGCCAAGGTGCTCGGCGACCGCGTGGTCGAGATCCATCCCTTCGAACTCGACAAGCATCCGACCAAGATGCTCGACGGCATCCTGGGCATGATCTACAGCCCGTCCCGCGTGCGCTACCCGATGGTGCGCCTGGATTGGTACCGCAAGCGCCACCTCAGCGACACCAGCCAGCGCGGCGACAACCGCTTCGTGCGCGTGAGCTGGGACGAGGCGCTCGACCTGTTCTACGAAGAGCTCGAGCGCATCCAGAAGGACTACGGCCCGTGGGCGCTGCACACCGGCGGCGTCGGCTGGCGCTCGGTCGGCCAGGTGCATAGCTGCGGCAACCACATGGTGCGCGGCGTCGGCATGCACGGCCGCAGCGTAGGCACTATCGGCGACTACTCGACCGGCGCCGGGCAGATGATCCTGCCCTACGTGCTGGGTTCGACCGAGGTGTATTCGCAAGGCACCTCGTGGGACGTGATCCTGCAGGAGAGCAAGCTGGTCGTGTTCTGGGCCAACGATCCGATCAAGAACCTGCAGGTGGGCTGGAACACCGAGACGCACGAGTCCTACGCCTACTTCGAGCAGCTCAAGCAGAAGGTGGCCGACAAGTCGATCCAGGTGATCTGCATCGACCCGGTCAAGAGCAAGACGCTGAACTACCTCGGAGGCGCCGAGCACCAGTACATCAACCCGATGACCGACGTGCCGCTGATGCTCGCCATCGCGCACACGCTGGTGAAGGAAGGCCTGCACGACCAGAAGTTCCTCGACACCTATACCCTTGGTTTCGACAAGTTCCTGCCCTACCTCGAGGGCAAGACCGAGGACCAGGTCGAGAAGACGCCCGAGTGGGCGGAGAAGATCTGCGGCGTGCCGGCAGAACGCATCCGCGAACTCGCCCGCCTGATGGCCAGGCACCGCACCCAGCTCATCTTCGGCTGGGCGGTGCAGCGCCAGCAGCACGGTGAGCAACCCTACTGGATGGGCGCGGTGCTGGCCGCCATGCTCGGCCAGATCGGCCTGCCCGGCGGCGGCATCAGCTACGCGCACCACTACAGCTCGGTGGGCGTGTCCTCTTCGGGCGCGGCCATGCCCGGCGCCTTCCCGCTCAACCTCGACCCCGGCCGCAAACCCAAGCACGACAACACCGACTACAAGGGCTATAGCGCGGTGGTGCCCATCGCGCGTGTCATCGACGCCCTGCTCGAGCCGGGCAAGGAGATCGACTTCAATGGCGGCAAGGTCAAGCTCCCGCCGTACAAGATGGCGATCTTCAGCGGCTGCAACCAGTGGCACCGTCAGCCCCAGCGCAACCGCATGAAGGAAGCCTGGCAAAAGCTCGAGACGGTGGTCGCCATCGACTACAACTGGACCGCCACCTGCCGCTTCGCCGACATCGTGCTGCCGGCCTGCACGCCCTTCGAGCGCAACGACCTCGACGGCTACGGCTCGTACAGCAACCGCGGCATCATCGCGATGCAGAAGCTGATCGACCCGCTGTTCCACTCGCGCCCCGACTTCGAGATCTTCCGCGGCCTCACCCGGCGCTTCAACCGCGACGCCGAATACACCCGCGGCATGGACGAGATGCAGTGGGTGGAAAAGATCTACGAGGACTGCCGCAAGGAGAACGGCCTCAAGGACATCGCCATGCCGCCCTTCGCCGAGTTCTGGAAGAAAGGCTACGTGATGTTCCCCGAGGGTAAGCCCTGGGTGCGTCATGCCGACTTCCGCGACGACGCCGAGGTCAACGCCCTCGGCACGCCGTCCGGCTTCATCGAGATCTTCAGCCGCAAGATCGACCGCTACGGCTACGCCGACTGCAAGGGCCACCCGGTGTGGATGGAGAAGACCGAGCGCTCGCACGGCGGCCCCGGCTCCGACCGCTTCCCGCTGTGGTTGCAGTCGGTGCACCCGGACAATCGACTGCACTCGCAGCTGTGCGAATCCGAGCCGCTGCGCGAGACCTACGCCATCGCCGGGCGTGAGCCGGTGTTCATCGGCCCCGAGGACGCCGCCGCGCGCGGCATCCAGCACGGCGACCTGGTGCGGGTGTTCAACGACCGCGGCCAGCTGCTCGCCGGCGCGCACGTGTCGGACAATTTCCCGCGCGGCGTGGTGCGCATCCAGGAAGGCGCCTGGTACGGGCCGACCGGGCCGGAGATCGGCGCCCTCGACACCTACGGCGACCCCAACACGCTGACGCTCGACATCGGCACCTCCAGCCTGGCGCAAGCCACCAGCGCCAACACCTGCCTGGTGCAGATCGAGAAGTTCGTCGGCACGCCGCCGGCGGTGACGTCCTTCGGCGGGCCGATCGAAGTCGATCCGGAAGGTCGGGAGGTGAAGGCGTGATGGGCAAGCATCCGCAAGACGGCGCGGCTGCCACGCCCGAAGCGATGCCCCGGTCGGCTGCGGGGGCGCTGTCCGCGACGGCCGCGGAAGCACTGGCGGCGACGGCCGCGGGAACGCTCTCCGGGGCGGCGCCCGGGGTGGCCGAGACCGCCGACGCCGCGGCGCTCTCCCCGGAGGAGTGGCAGTTCGCAAGCACTCAGCGCGCCGGGCTGTACGGCTGGTTTGCCCGGCTGTACGCGCAGGAAGTCTCCCAGCAGATGTTCGAGAGCCACTTCGCGGACGGGGGATTCGCCCCCTTCGCGGGGCTGGCCGAGCTCGGTCTCGGCGCCGAAGTGCAGCGCCTCGACGAAGCCATCGCCGCCCTGCGCGCCGAGCAACTCCCGCGCCTGGAGCTGGCAGCGGACTTCGCCCAGCTCTTCCTGCTCGACGGCAAGACCAGCGCCCTGCCCTACGCCTCGGCCTACGAGGGCAAGGACACCGCCTCGCCGCTCTTCGGCGCGGCCGAGGCGCGCATGCGCGACTTTCTCGCCGCACGCGCGCTGGCGATCCAGGCCGACTTCCGCGAACCCGCCGACCACCTCGCGGTGCCGCTGGCGCTGATGGCCGAGCTAGCCGGGAAGAATGCCGCCGCGGGGGACATCCCCGCTGCAGCCGCCGCCCAGGCCGGCTTCATCCACGCGGGGCTTGTCGACTGGCTGCCGCGTTTCGTCGAGCGGTGCCAGCAAGCCCGGCCGCGCTTCGACGTCTACCCGGCGCAGGCGGCCCTGCTGCTTGGGTTCGTGCGCGCGGATGCGGCGTTTCTGGAGGATGTAAGCGGAGGTGCGGGGGCAGCCGCAGACTGACGCGCGCGCCCTGCCCCGTCAGACCCGACGGTGCGAGCGCGCGTCTCGGTGCGCGCCCGCCCTCATGCCACGACGACGGTCGTCCGCACTTCGACCCCGAGCGCCCGCTTGATGGCGGCAAAGATCGCCGAGATGTTGCTCATCGTCGGGTTGCCCGACGCTGACAGCATCCGGTGCAGGCTTTTCGCGGGCTTGTGGATCTCCTCGGCGAGGGACTCGAAGCCAACGGTCGCGTTCACAAGGTCTCGCAGAACGAGCTTTGCGGTGTCGGGCTCACCGTTGATGAACAGGGTGATCGCCTCGTCGAGTAGGGCTTGCGCAAACGCAGGGTCACGCTGCACCCGTGCAGCGACGGTCTGCTTGAAGTCACGGGTCAGTGCCATGGTCAGGCTCCTTTCTTCATCCGGGCCTTACGGCGCTTGTAGTCTTCCCACAAGGCCACCGCTTCGTCGATATCGCGCTGCTGGCGCTTCTTGCTCCCGCCACCGAGCAGCACGATGATCTCGAGCCCATCCTTCGCCAGGTAGATGCGGTATCCAGGGCCCCAATCGATCTTGCACTCTCCAATGCCGCGAAACCACTCCACGTTGGAGAGGTTGCCCTGCTCCATTCTTGCCGCTGCGACCGTAAGCTTTGCGGCCGCGAGGGAATCGAGCGTTGAAAACCAGTCGGCGTAGGGACTGCTGCCATCAGTTAAAACAAGCTCTCTGAGCTGGTAGGACATTGCTGATTAATGGTAACAGATAAGTTACTTTTAGAGAACGAGGACTTGGGCGAAACTTCTCGTAGCTTTCATGCAGCAGGATCGAGCCGCCATCAAGCGTGCCAAATGCATATTTCGATCGCAGTTTAGCTGAGACAGAGGCTGGCTGGACAACGCTGCAAGCGCCACGGCGACTTCAGGTTCTTGCTGCGCCGCAGCAATTCCGCTACCCTTTCGAGACTTTCAGTGACGGCCACTCAGGGCCGTTTTCGGCCGACACGAACGCCTTCCCCTTCCCCGACACACCGACAAGCGACCCATGTAAGCCTTGCCCCAGCCTGCGAGCTGTTTTCTCCTTCCCGCTCGCGCGAGGCTTGCCGCAACGCGTTCGCTTGATCCGTCCCTGCCCGGACACCCCCGCGCCATGACAAGGCGCCACCTGCACATCCTCCGCGATGCGAGCGTCCGGGCATCGCCACTGCCCCTCAGGGGCTGCGAACTTCATTGCGAACCCGTCTCGCGCGACTTCATCGCGCCCCTGCCCGGGGCGCGCGCAACCTTGCTGGACCGATAACGACAAATGAAATCCTTCCACCAGGACTGGCTCGCCAACGTCCGCAACGACCTGCTCGCCGGCCTCGTGGTCGCGCTGGCGCTGATCCCCGAGGCGATCGCGTTCTCGATCATCGCCGGCGTCGATCCCAAGGTCGGCCTCTATGCGTCCTTCTGCATCGCGGTGGTCATCGCCTTCACCGGCGGCCGCCCGGGCATGATCTCGGCCGCCACCGGCGCGATGGCGCTGGTGATGGTCACGCTGGTCAAGGAGCACGGCCTCGAATACCTGCTCGCCGCCACCATCCTCACCGGCGTGCTGCAGATCGTCTCCGGCTGGATCCGGCTCGGGCGGCTGATGCGCTTCGTGTCGCGCTCGGTGGTCACCGGCTTCGTCAACGCGCTCGCCATCCTGATCTTCATGGCGCAGCTGCCCGAGCTCACCAACGTGACCTGGCACGTGTACGCGATGACCGCCGCCGGCCTGGGGATCATCTATCTGTTCCCCTACGTCACCAAGGCCATCCCCTCGCCGCTCGTCACCATCGTGGTGCTCACCGCGGTCGCCATCGTTCTCGACCTCGACATCCGCAGCGTCGGCGACATGGGCGAGTTGCCCGACAGCCTGCCGGTGTTCCTGCTCCCCGACGTGCCCCTCAACCTGGAAACGCTGGCGATCATCTTCCCGTACTCGCTGACGCTGATGGTGGTGGGCCTGCTCGAATCGCTGATGACCGCGACCATCGTCGACGACCTCACCGACACCACCAGCGACAAGAACCGCGAGTGCGTCGGCCAGGGCGTGGCCAACATCGCCAGCGGCTTCATCGGCGGCATGGCGGGCTGCGCGATGATCGGCCAGTCGGTGATCAACGTGAAATCCGGCGGCCGCGGCCGGCTGTCGACGCTGTCGGCGGGCCTCTTCCTGCTCGCGCTGCTGATGCTGGTGGGCGACTGGGTGGCGCAGATCCCGATGGCGGCGCTGGTGGCGGTGATGATCATGGTGTCGATCGGCACCTTCGACTGGAACTCGATCCGCAAGCTGCGCGAGAACCCGCCGAGCTCGAGCATCGTGATGCTCGCCACCGTGGCGGTCACCGTCGCCACCCACGACCTGGCGCAGGGCGTGCTGGTCGGCGTGCTGGCCTCGGGCTTCTTCTTCGCGCACAAGGTCGGCCGCATCCTGCACATCCGCTCCGCCGCCGAGGACGAGGGTCGCGTGCGCCGCTACACCGTCAGCGGACAGGTGTTCTTCGCCTCGGCGGATGCCTTCGTCGCCGCCTTCGACTTCCGCGAGGTGATCGACAAGGTGGTCATCGACGTGTCGCGCGCCCACTTCTGGGACATCACCGCGGTCAGCGCGCTCGACAAGGTGGTGGTCAAGTTCCGCCGCGAAGGCACCGAGGTCGAGGTTGTCGGCCTCAACGAGGCCAGCGCGACGATGGTCGACAAGTTCGCCGTGCACGGCAAGGACGGCGCCGACGATTTGCTGATGGGCCACTGAGAGTTTGTGAAAATTCCCCGCCAATGCCTTTGGTATAATTCTTGCATTCCAGTCCCCGCCCGGTAACCCAGTCATGAAAGCTCGCGCCCGCGTGG
>NZ_JBNCAR010000052.1:0-10456 GCF_051280715.1 Thauera sp. AutoDN2
TTGTCATCGTCGCTCACGCCCGGCGCGACATCGGCGACGCACGACAAGTCCATCAGAAGGGATGAGGACAGCGGAGCGACGTGCTTGAGGCAATGACAGCTTTCGAGGCCCAGCGGCCATCAGGATGGCTGCATTGTGGAGAGGAGGACGGGCAGCTGATGGCCGAAACAAGCCGCGGACACAATCTCGAAAATCTTCATCACAAACGCAAAATTTCGAGACATGCCCGGGCTATTCGAGGCCGCGGTACCCCATCTTGGCGTTCGTCACCGGCACGGCGCGCCCTGCAACACCGACGCGCTACCCCAGCAGCAGCGCGTCGTCGTCGATCTCCTCGCCGCGCACCTTCTCGAACATGTCGAGCAGGTGATGCACGTCGAGGCCTTCGCGCTCGGTGCCGGAGACGTCGAGCACGACGCGGCCTTGGTGCAGCATCACGGTGCGCTGGCCAACGTCGAGCGCCTGACGCATCGAGTGCGTGACCATCATCGTCGTGAGCTTGTGCTCCGCAACGATGCGCACGGTGAGTTCCAGCACGAAGGCCGCGGTGCGCGGGTCGAGCGCTGCGGTGTGCTCGTCGAGCAGCAGCAGGCGCGAGGGCTGCAGCGCCGCCATCAGCAGGCTCACCGCCTGGCGCTGGCCGCCCGAGAGCAGGCCGATGCGATCGGACAGGCGGTTCTCCAGACCGAGTCCGAGCGTGGACAGCTGGGCACGGAACTCCTCGCGCAGTGCCGGCTTGACCGCGAATGAGAAGCCGCGGCGCTCGCCGCGCATCTTGGCGAGCGCCATGTTCTCCTCGATGGTCAGGTCCTCGCAGGTGCCGGCGAGCGGGTCCTGGAACACCCGCGCCACATGGCGCGCCCGCCCCCACACCGGCTGGCGGGTCATGTCGATGCCGTCGATCTCGATGGTGCCGCTGTCGACACGCTGCTCGCCGGAGACGGCGTTCAGGAAGGTCGACTTGCCGGCGCCGTTGGAGCCGATCACGGTGACGAACTGCCCGGTCGGGATCTCGAGCGACATGCCGCGCAGGGCCTGCGTCTCGATCGGTGTGCCGGGGTTGAAGGTGAGGCGCAGGTCGGTTGCTTTCAACATGTCAGTTCACCTTCTTTCCGGACCAGTGCGCGCGCAGCTTGGGCACCACCAGCGCGACCGTCACCAGCACCGCGGTGACGAGGTTGAGGTCTTGCGCCTGCAGACCGATGAAGTCCGAATTGAGCGCGAGCGCGATGAAGAAGCGATACACGATGGCGCCGACGATCACCGCGATGGTCGCCAGGTAGAGCTTGCGCGAAGGCAGCAGGCTCTCGCCGACGATCACCGCCGCCAGGCCGATGACGATGGTGCCCACGCCCATCGAGATGTCCGCCCCGCCCTGGGTCTGCGCGAACAGCGCACCGGCCAGGCCCACCAGCGCGTTCGACAATGCCATGCCGGCCAGCACCGCCAGCCCGGTGTTGACACCCTGTGCGCGCGCCATGCGCGCGTTCGAGCCGGTGGCGCGAATCGCCAGCCCGCTCTGGGTGGCGAAGTAGGCATCCAGGGCGAGCTTGACCGCCAGCACGACAAAGACCAGCAGCAGCGGGCGGAACACATAGTCGGCCATCGCCTCGGGCTGCAGCAGGTTGAAGACAGTGGGCTCCATGATCAACGGCACGTTGGGCTTGCCCATGATGCGCAGGTTGATCGAGTAGAGCGCGATCATCATCAGGATGCTGGCGAGCAGGTCCATGATCTTGAGGCTGACGTTGAGCCAGCCGGTGACCAGTCCGGCGACCGCACCGGCGAGCGTCGCCACGATGGTGGCGGTGAAGGGATCGTAGCCGGCGGCGATCATGGTCGCGGCGACCGCGCCGCCGAGCGGGAAGCTGCCATCCACGGTCAGGTCAGGAAAGCGCAGCAGCCGGAACGAGATGTACACGCCGAGGGCGACGAGACTGAAGATCAGGCCGATCTCCAGCGCCCCGAGCAGGGTGTAGAGGGACATGGGAAATACCGTTGATTGAAAGACGACGCGGGCGCCCTGACAGGAGCGCCCGCGGCGGCCGGAGCGATCCGGCCGGTCCTGGACCGAGCCTGAACGCGATTACTCGATGACTTTGGCCGCGTCCTTGACGAGGTCTTCTGCCAGCGTGACGCCCTGCTTCTGCGCGGCGCCCGGGTTCACATGCAGGGACAGCTTGTTGCTGGTCTCGAAGGCAATGTCACCCGCCTTCTCGCCCTTGAGGATGCGCACAACCATCTCGCCGGTCTGCACGCCAATGGCCTTGTAGTCCATGCCGTACGCGGCCACCGCGCCACGCGCGACACTGTCGGTGTCGGCAGCCACGAGCGGGATCTTGGCGTCCATGCCGACCTTGACCAGCGCCTCGTAGGCCGACACCACGTTGTTGTCGGTGCTGGTGTAGAACACATCGACCTTGTCGATCAGGCTGCGCGCAGCCGAGCCGACATCCACCGAACGCGGCGCAGCGGCATCGACCAGGCTCATGCCGTGCTTGGGCAGAAGCTCGCGCATCTGCTCGAGCACCACGACCGAGTTGGCCTCGCCTGGGTTGAACACCATGCCCACGCGCTTGGCAGCGGGCGCCACACGCTTGATCAGTTCGATCTGCTTGTCGAGCTCGAGCGCATCCGACACCCCCGTGATATTGGTGCCCGAGGGCTGCATCGAAGGCACCAGCTTGGCGGCCACGGGATCGGTCACCGCCGAAAACACGAGGGGGATATCCTTGGTCGCGGCTGCCACGGCCTGCGCCGAGGGCGTGGCGATGGCGACGATCACATCGGACTTGTCGCCGACGAACTTACGCGCGATCTGTGCCGCGGTGCCGGTGTTCCCCTGGGCGCTCTGGTACTGCCACTTGAGGTTCTTGCCGTCCTCGTAGCCCGCGGCCGCGAGCGCCTCCTTGACGCCATCCCGGACCGCGTCGAGGGCCGGATGCTCGACGATCGCGGTGATGGCGACCGACTTCTGCTGCGCGTACACCGGGCTCGAAACGGCGAAAGCGAGCGCCAGCGCGCCGAACAGCACCTTGCGGGACTTGGTGAAGCTCATGAAGGACTCCTTGACGGCCATGCCGGCCGGGCAGTGAAGGACATACGCGATCGGCGACCGCGACAGGAAAGGCGAACGAGTCCGAGAGTTTAACAGCGCACTTGGCACATGCGACTGCGGTAGACCCCAAGACAGTGTCCAGCATTCACGATCAGCCGTAAGCCTTGCGAGAAAAACTGTATTTATTTACAGTTTTGCATGCCCATCCCGTATGCCGAACTTCACTGCCTGAGCAACTTCAGCTTCCAGCGCGGCGCCTCGCACCCCGAGGAGCTCATCGAGCGGGCTGCGGCCTTGGACTATGCGGCAATCGCGATCACCGACGAATGCTCGCTGGCCGGCGTGGTGCGCGCGCATCGTGCACTGCAGGAGATGCCCGTCAAAGACCGTCCGAAGCTGATCATCGGCAGCGAGTTCCAGCTCGCGGATGGGCCCCACGTCGTGCTGCTGGCCGCGAACCGGCGGGGCTACGGCCAGCTCTCGCGGCTCATCACCCAGGCCCGGCGTGCGGCCGACAAGGGGTGTTACCACATCGACCGGGAAATGCTCGAAGCCGACCCTGCGCAGCGTCTCGACGACTGCCTGGCCCTGCTCGTGCCACCGCCGCATTTTCCGCCCCTGCATGGGCTGGACGAGGCGGCGGCAGCGCTCGCCGCCGACGCGCGCTGGCTGGGCACGCTGTTTCCCGGCCGCAGCTGGATCGTGATGACGGCCCTGCTCGACGGCGTGGACGACCGCCGCCTGCACTGGCTGGATCACATCGCCGGCAGCGCCGGCCTGCCGCTGGTCGCCGCCAGCGGCGCGCTGATGCACGAGGCCGCCCGCCGCCCGCTGGCCGATGTGATGACTGCGCTGCGCCTGCACTGCAGCGTGGCTGAAGCCGGCCTGGCGCTCGCGCCCAACGGCGAACGCCGCCTGCACGATCACGCCACGCTCGCCAGCCGCTACCCGCCCGCACTGCTGGCCGAAACCCTCGCCGTGGCCGCGCGCTGCGGCTTCAGCCTGGACGAGCTGCGCTACGAATACCCGGCCGAACTCGTCCCCGCCGGCGAAACTCCGGCGAGCTGGCTGCGCCGCCTGGTCGAAGGCGGGCTGATGTGGCGCTTCGGCGCGCAGGTCTCCGTTCGCGCCGGTAACACCGTGGCACCCGTGCCACCAGCCTGCGCCGGCCATGCGTCGTCCACGGCCCCGTGCACCGACCCGCCGGCGCCGCTGCGCATCGCAACCCCGGCACCCACCGCCACGCCGCCCCAGCCCGCCGACGACCCCGCGCCGGCTTCGGTACGCACGCAGATCGAGTACGAGTTGGCACTGATCGCCGAGCTCGGCTACGAGCCCTATTTCCTCACCGTGCACGACATCGTCCGCTTCGCCCGCATCGCCGGCATCCTGTGCCAGGGGCGCGGCTCGGCGGCCAACTCGGTGGTGTGCTGGGCGCTCGGCATCACCGAAGTCGACCCGCAGCTCGGCATCATGCTGGTCGAACGCTTCATCTCGCGCGAGCGCAACGAGCCGCCCGACATCGACGTCGACTTCGAACACGACCGCCGCGAAGAGGTCATCCAGTACATCTACCGCAAGTACGGCCGGGACCGCGCCGCACTCGCCGCCACCGTGATCCGCTACCGCGCCCGCAGCGCGCTGCGCGACGTCGGCCGCGCGCTCGGTCTGGACGAGGCGCTGATCGAGCGCCTCACCCGCGCGCATCACTGGTTCGACGGCCACCGCATCCTGCCCGAGCGCCTCGCCGAGGTCGGGCTCGACCCCGCCAGCCCGGTCACCCGCCGCCTGGTTGCCCTCACCGAGGAACTCATCGGCTTTCCGCGCCACCTGTCGCAGCACGTCGGCGGCTTCGTCATCGCGCGCGGCCGGCTCAACGAGCTGGTGCCGGTGGAAAACGCCGCCATGGCCGATCGCACCGTGATCCAGTGGGACAAGGACGACCTCGACGCGGTCGGGCTGATGAAGATCGACGTGCTCGCGCTCGGCATGCTCTCCGCGCTGCGCCGCGGCCTGGCGCTGGTGTCGGCCTGGCGCGGCCGGCCGCTGACGCTGGCGACGATCCCGCGCGAACAGACGCAGGTGTACGAGATGCTGTCGCGCGCCGACTCGGTCGGCGTGTTCCAGGTCGAGTCACGCGCGCAGATGACCATGCTGCCGCGGCTCAAGCCGCGCCGCTTCTACGACCTGGTGGTCGAGGTCGCCATCGTGCGCCCCGGCCCGATCCAGGGCGGCATGGTCCACCCCTACCTGCAGGCACGCGATCGCGTGGCGCGCGGCGAGGACCCGATGGCCGGCCTGCGCGACGATATCCGTGGCGTGCTTGCGCGCACGCTCGGCGTGCCGATCTTCCAGGAGCAGGTGATGCAGCTCGCGGTGGTCGCGGCCGGCTTCACCGGCGGCGAGGCCGACCAGCTACGCCGCGCGATGGGCGCCTGGCGGCGCAAGGGCGAGCTCGAGCGCTACCGCCAGAAGCTGCTCGACGGGCTGGCGAAGAACCGCTACGACCCCGACTTCGCCCAGCGCCTGTGCCAGCAGATCGAGGGTTTCGGCAGCTACGGCTTTCCCGAATCCCACGCCGCCAGCTTCGCGCTGCTGGTGTACGCCTCGGCCTGGTTGAAGTGCTTCGAGCCCGCGGCCTTCCTCGCCGCGCTGCTCAACAGTCAACCGATGGGCTTCTATTCGCCCTCGCAGCTGATCCAGGACGCACGCCGTCACGGGGTGGAGGTGCGCGCGGCGGACGTCACCGTGAGCGAGTGGGACTGCACGCTGGAGCCTGCGGGGGGTACCACGACGGAGCCCGGACAGGTGGCTGCAAGCGCCGCGGCGCCCGTGACCTCGCAGCCCGCGGTCCGCCTCGGCCTGCGCATGATCCGCGGTCTGGCACGCGAGGCCGCGGCACGCATCGCCGCCGCACGCACCGAGCACGCTTTGACCAACACCCAGGACCTCGCCGCGCGCGCCCGGCTCGACGCCGGCGACCTGCGCACGCTCGCTGCCGGTGGTGCGCTCGCCAATCTCGCCGGCCATCGCCGCCAGGCCCTCTGGCAGGCGAGTGGCGCCGCGCCCCTGCCCGGGCTGCTCGCCCAGGCCCCGGGCGGCGACGTCGCTGCCACGCTGAACGCGCCCGCCGAGACCGAGGATCTGCTCGCGGATTATGCCCGCCTCGGCTTCACCCTCGGCCGCCATCCGCTGTCTTTCGTGCGCGACCAACTCGCGGGGCTGCGCTTTCTCACCGCCGCCGACATCGCCGCCGCGCCCGACCGCATGCTCGCGCGCGGCGCCGGTCTCGTGACCTGCCGCCAGCGCCCCGGCACCGCCAAGGGCACGCTGTTCGTGACGCTGGAGGACGAGACCGGACTCACCAACGTGATCGTCCGCCCCGAGCTCTTCGAGCAGCAGCGCCGCATCCTGCTCGGCGCCCGGCTGATGGGCGTGTTCGGGCAGATCAGCCGCCAGGGCCGGGTCGTGCATCTGGTGGCGAGCCGCGTCGTCGACCACTCGGCCCTGCTCGACAAGCTGGCCGCGCCCAGCCGGGATTTCCACTGAAACGCAACGGGCGATCGCTCAGCGCGCGGTCAGCCAGCCGGCCACGAAGCGCTGCGCATCCGGCAGCCACACACGAAAATCGCGCTCGAAGCCCTCCACCGCAGCGACGAACTCCGCCTCACCGCCCGCCAGCGGGTTGGGCCGCCGCACGCGGCGCGACATGCGCGCGAGCACGTCGGCGATGCCCTCGAGCCCGGCGTAGGACTGCAGCCAGTCTTCGCGCGCCATCAGCTCGAGCGCGTGGTGCGACGCTTCGGGCAGCTCGGCCCGGCGCGCGGCGAGCTGTCGATAGACGCCCGCACAATATTCCGACAGGGGCGCCGCGCCCTGCGCCATGCCGTAGCGCGTCCAGTCACGCGCCAGCAGATGGTCGTAGAAGATGTCCACCAGTACGCCCGCGTAGCGCCGCCGCCCGGCAGACACCCGCGCGCGGCTGGCGCAGAAGGCCGGATGGGTCTCGGCGAAGGCGTCGATCGCGCGGTGCAGCGCCACGCCGCGCGCGAGGTCGGCCGGAAGGCCGCAGGGCAAGGGACCCTTCACCCAGTCGCCCGCCACCCCGCCCACGACGAGCGCCGGCACATCGCCGGCCAGCAGCGCATGGGCGAGGAAGTTCACGCGCCCCGCCCCGCCGCCGCACGCTGACGCAGCGCCAGCCAGACCAGCGCCGCACCGGTGACGCCCACCGGCAGCAGCGAGCCGACGTTGAGCAGCGTCCAGCCCTGCGTCGTCACCAGCGCACCCGAGGCGAACGAGGTCAGCGCCATCACCGCGAACACGGCGAAGTTGATCGCCGCCTGCGCCTTGTCCTTTTCCTCGGGGAGATAGGCCTGCATCGCCAGCGTGGTGCTGCCGGTGAAGAGGAAGTTCCAGCCCACGCCGAGCAGGAACAAGCCGATCAGGAACTGGTGCAGGTCCTGCCCCGAGAGCGCCACCGCAATGCAGGCCAGGTTGAGCACCACGCCCACGCCCATGATCTGCAACACGCCGAAGCGCTTGATCAGGTGACCGGTGAAGAAGCCCGGTGCGAACATGCCGATCACGTGCCACTCGAGCACCAGCGCGGCATCCGAGAACGGCATGCCGCACACGTCCATGGCCAGCGGGGTCGCCGCCATGAGCAGGTTCATGACGCCGTAGCCCATTGCTGCGCCCAACGTCGACACGATGAATACCGGCTGGCGGACGATCTCGGCCAGCGGCCGGCCGCCGGCAGCCCCCGCCGTCCTGACCGGCTCGGCCGGGAAGCGGATGCCGGCCATCACCGCCATCGACACCAGCGCTACCACCGCCAGCGCGAGATAGGAACCCATGAAGGGCGCGCCCATGGCCTCGCGCGTATAGTTGGCCAGGTTGGGGCCGATCACCGCGCCGATGAGACCGCCGGCCAGCACCAGCGACACCGCCTTCTCGCGGAAGGAGGCAGGCGCCAGCTCGGCGGCGGCGAAGCGGTAGAGCTGGCCGTTGGCGCTGTAGTAGCCCGCGATCACCGTGCCCGCGACAAGCAGCCAGAAGCTCCCGATCGACAGTGCGAAGGCGCACAGCAGGGTGGTCACCAGCGCCACCAGCAGGCCGAGCTGGAAAGACACCTGCCGCCCCCAGCGTCGCTGGGTGCGCGCCACCAGTCCGGTCGACAGCGCCCCGCCCACCACGTAGCCCATCACCGGCAGCGTCGCCATCCACGCCACCGGCGCGAGGCTGAAGCCCACCAGCCCGTTGATGGCGATGAACACCACGTTGTTGGTCAGGAACAGGCCCTGGGCAATCGCCAGCAGCCAGAGATTCTTCTTCATCGGGGACACGACACCTTCTTGTGGAGGAGGCGAACTGTACCTGCTCGCGGCCGGCCTTGTCCCGCCGCACCGGCGCGGTGGCTTATCCTTCGCGCTGGCTCCCGCTTCGCCGCCCCCTCCTTCCGTCACTTTCATCGCCCATCACCCACCCGGCCGCGCCACCAGGACACCCGCCATGCACAAGATCGTCTTTCTCGACCGCGCCACCCTCGCGCCGCAGATTCGCCTGCGCACCCCCGCGTTCCCGCACGAGCTGGTCCTCCACGCGGGCACGCCGCCCGCGCAGGTGGTCGAGCGCCTGCAAGGGGCCAGCATCGCGATCATCAACAAGGTGCCGCTCGACGCCCAGGCGCTCGCGCAGCTGCCCGAACTGCGCCTGATCACGGTCGCCGCAACCGGCACCGACTGCGTCGACAAGGCCTGGTGCCGCGCGCACGGCATCGCAGTGGCGAACATCCGCGGCTACGCGGTCGATACGGTGCCCGAGCACACCTTCGCGCTCATGCTCGCGCTGCGGCGCAACCTCATCGCCTACCGCGAGGACGTGATCGCCGGCGCCTGGCAGCGCGCCGGGCAGTTCTGCTTTTTCGACCATCCGGTGCGGGACCTGCACGGCGCGCGCCTGGGCATCATCGGTGAAGGCATACTGGGCCAGCGCGTGGCGCACATCGCGCGCGCCTTCGGCATGGAGCCGCTGTTCGCCGCGCGCAAGGGCAGGCCCAGCCCCGGCCGCCTGTACACGCCCTGGGACGAGGTGCTCGCCAGCAGCGACATCATCACCCTGCACTGCCCGCTCACCGCCGAGACACGCGGCATGATCGCAATGCCCGAGTTCCGCGCCATGGCGCGGCGGCCGCTGCTGATCAACACCGCCCGTGGCGGCCTGGTCGACGAGCAGGCGCTGGCGCAGGCCCTGGACGAGGGGCTGATCGCGGGCGCCGGCTTCGACGTCACCGACGGCGAGCCCCCCGCCGCCGACAGCCCAATGATGCGCATCGCCGCACGCCCCAACGTGATCCTGACGCCACACGTGGCCTGGGCCTCGGACGCGGCGCAGCAGACGCTCGCCGACCAGCTCATCGACAACATCGAGAACTTCGTCGCCGGCCGGCCGAGCAATCTGGTAGAGGGGGCCTAGGGCTGGGCGCTCCGGCGCTCAGCGGCGCTCGCGCACCACGAAGGGCTCGATCAGCGCATCCTCGGCGGACTGCGGACGGTTGATCGCGCCACTGAAGTCGGCATCCCACACGTCGGCGTTGGTGAACGCGGCACCGGCGAGGTCGGCCTGCCCGAAACGCGCCCGCCGCAGCATGGCGCCAAGCAGCTTCGTCTCGCGCAGGCTGGCGCCGCTGAAGTCGACATCCTCCATCGCCGCGCCGGTGAGATCGGCGCCGGACAGATCAGTGCCGATCATCCGTCCGTCGGTGAATACGCCGCGGAACGCATAGCAGCCACGGATCGACCCGCCCGACAGGTCGATGCCCTCCATCAGCACGTCCTTGAGGTACGCCCCGGAAAGATCGGCGCGCACCGCGCGCGCGTTGATCAGGTTGGCGCCGAAGAGATTGGACTCCTGCATGCGCGCCGCCTCGAGGTTGGCGTCATCCAAGGTGGCATGGAACAGATCCGCCTTGCGCAGATCCGCCTCGCGCAGGTCGGCGCCGGCGAAGTTCACCCATTTCGCACTGCTGCCGCGCAGGTCCGCCCCGAACAGCCTGGCGCCACGTAGGTCGGCATTGTCGAGCATCACCCCCGCCAGGTTCACACCGCTGAGGTTCAGTCCAGCGAGCTTGCGGTGCGACAGGTCGCAATGCGACAGATCAGTGTGGGGTTGCGGCGCACTGCAATCCCCGGCCCCCATCGTCGTGGCGCCCGCCAGGGAAATCCAACTCGCGGCGAGCACGAGGAAGATCGGACGGGTGTTCATGGCAACGCCTCTCCTTTTGGCCACTGCAGGACCTTCTAGTGTAGTGCTGCATTTTGTTTGGAACTTAAGCGGCTGTTTGCGCGGATGACCTTCTGCAGGATGTCGCGAGCGCTCTTGGTCCAGATGAAGGGC
>NZ_JBNCAR010000053.1:0-9591 GCF_051280715.1 Thauera sp. AutoDN2
TAGTTATGTGCAGGCCGCAGGCATCGCGCACCAACGCTGCGCTCGCGCGATGACGCGGCCCGCACCGAAACTGTTCATAACTGGGAGCTGGGCATAATGTCCGTTATGGATAGCTGTTCATAACGGCCATGACCTGCCGGTCGCCCATCCGCCACGGCTGCCGTTCAAGCGGCGGCTCCCGTTTGAAACCGGCCGGACAGCCTACGCGAACTCATCGACCTAAGCAGCCGGTTGAGATATTGCCCTCGGAGTACCGCATTCGGATATGAACAGTCGCTGGTGGTGCAGCGAAAAAGCCGAAGAGCATTACATGGATTTCGACCCGAAGTTCTGTGGTAACGACCGTGTGGCGTAATGCCCTTAGGTTATTGCGCCCTACGCGGGCTGCGCCGCGTAACCGGTTGTTCAGGTAGTCTACGCCCGTGTCGCGATGAGCTGCTCCATGTCGTCGGGTTATCACTCGAAATGCCGCTCGCCGCCATGTCCGCCACCGCACTTGCGCTTTGCTTGGCGGAGGTGTCCACCAACTTTAGGGAGCGTCGCCGATGGCCGAGAGCAAGTACAAGTTCAATCTGATCGACAGCACCACTCGCAAGCAACAGATCGAGCAACGCGCAACCGAGGCGCGCAAGGAAAATCGCACCAAGCGGGAGATGAAGTTTCGGGGTGGCCGCGAACCGCTGGCCATTATCCAGATGACTATCCACCATCTACTTTATCGGCTGGAAAATTTCCGCACCATTGGCGATCAGATGAGCCAGGTCGCCTCCGGCAAGGTCGACGAGAACCTCTTCGATCCGTCGCGGCGGGAGGACGTCAGCGCGCAAGCGGCACAGCATGAGATTTTGTTCAAGCTAGCCCAGACGGGTAGCGGCGAATCGATCAAGGCGATATACGACGAGCTGATCCGGGTGAAGGAGCAGACCGATGAGCTGATCATTTCCGCTGACGGTGTGGTGGTCAATGGCAACCGCCGCCTGGCTGCGATGCGCGAGCTGCTCGCCGGTGATGTCCAGGCGTTCGCCGGCTTCGAGAACGTCTCCTGCGCCGTGCTGCCGGAGTCTGCCACCGATGAAGAGATCGTCTCCCTTGAGATCGAGCTGCAGATGCAGCCCGACACCAAGCTGCCCTATGACTGGACCGCTGTCGCCCTGGCCGCTCGGGAGTTGAAGGCGCGCCACTATTCCGATGAGCGGATCGCCGGCATGATGAACCGCGACAAGGAGGAAATCCTCAAGCTGGTCAAGATGATCGATGGTGCCGACCTGTACCTGACTGATCACTTGGAAAGGCCGCGCGACTACAACTCCCTGGAAGAGACGGAACAAGCGTTCAAGCAGATCGCAACTCGCAACCTTGCTAAGACGGACAACCCGGCGTTGCGTGAGGTGACCCGGCGATTCGACTTCCTGCTGGTGGAGAAGCGCGACAAAATCGAGCTTCGGGCCTACGAGCTGATCAACAACATCGAGGGCAACCCCGAGCTCTTCCTGGACCACATCGCGGGGGTGTGGGGGGTGGATCTGAGCCAACCGCCCGATCAACCGGTCGGCAACCTCGAGATTGACTTCGGCGACGAGACGCCGGTGGGTGCCCAGAAGAACTACGCGGCGCTAGTGCGCTACATCGACGACCTGGCTGACGACGACGATGTGCGCGAGAACGCAGCGAAGCAGGTGGAAGAGGCTTCTGTCACCGCTGGAGAACAGGGGAAGCGCAAGGATCTAGCGGCGCTCAACTTCGCCAAGGCCGCGCAGAAGAAGCTCGGGGCGATCAACTTGCGCTACGCCAACCAGTCGACCTTCACGGAGCTGCGCACCGTCCTGGCCGGCTGTGTGACGCAGTGCGAAGCACTGATGAAGGAGATCGACGCTCGCCAGGCGGGGAAGTGACGCCATGGCCACCATCGTTTTGCGCTACCAAGAGCGTGGCTTGCAAGGCGTATTCGAGCGCGGCACGGGCATCAGCTACAGCACCTGGGTGCGATTGCGTGCCTTTGCGCAGGACGCGGATCCAGCAGGCCGTATCAACGACCAGAGCATCGAGATCGCCTGGCGGCATGCCCTGCACGTGCTGCGCGCCGCCGCCGGCTTGCAGCGGCAGCTCGGCTTCACGTTCGAGACGGACGACTCATCGCGTGAACGTGTCCAGCAGTTCATGCGCGAATACCGGACCGTCCGTCAAGCGGCCAACACCGTGCGCCTGGATGTCACAGAAGAGCAGGTCCGCGCTCGCTTGCAGGAACTGGGTTGGGACGGCCAGACCCATGATCTGAAGGACTACCAATCGCGCGACTTGCGCAGCTTGCTGGCGTTGGAGAATGGCGCAAACTTCTCGGTGCCCGGCGCCGGCAAGACGACGGTGACGTTCGCGCTGCACCTGCTGGCGCCTGCCTTGGTGGACCGTCTGCTGGTCGTTGCACCGCGCAATGCTTTCATGGCCTGGGAAGAAGTCATCGACGAGTGCTTGACCGAGCATGCGCCCGGGCACGTGCGGCGGCCCTTCGTCCAGCTTGTCGGCGGCGAGGCGCGCATTGCCGACCTTCTGCGCACCAACCCACCCCGGATGCTGATCTCCTACGACCAGCTGGTGCGGGTGGAGTCGCAGATCGAGGAACTGCTGTCGCGCCATCGGGTGCATCTCGTTCTCGACGAAGCGCATCGTATGAAGGCGGGCGCTGCCTCCCGGCGCGGCGCCGTACTGTTGAGACTCGGCTACCTCGCCGTGCGGCGCGACATCCTTACCGGCACACCGATGCCCCAGCGACCCGCGGACATGCAGTCCCAACTCGACTTCCTGTGGCCCGGTGCGGGGCTCGGTGCCCGAGTGTCCGCCGGCGAAGCGCCGCGCTCGGTCCTCGGCAACCTCTACGTCCGGACCACCAAGCAACAGCTCAACCTGGGCGAGCGCGAGCGCATCGAGGTGCCCGTGACGCTCACCGATGCCCACATCGCTTTCTATGCCGTGCTCAAGAGCGACGTGCACGCCCAGGCGAGCCTGCTGCGTCAGGGTCGCCGAGGCTTCAACCTGATCCGTGCGCGCCGATCGATCATGCGGCTGTTGCAAGCCACGGTCAATCCGCTGCTGCTCGCCCAGGACTTCGAGGCGGCGGCCGATGCGGGACGCAGCGAACTGCTGCAGGCCGTGATCGCGGAAGGCCCGTCCGCGCGGGTGCTCAAGGCTGTCGAACTGGCACGTCAGCTCGCCGCGGAGGGACGCAAGACACTTGTCTGGACCAGCTTCCGCTCGACAGTCGAGCAGCTGCGCACGTTGATGCCCGAGCTCGAGCCCGCGGTCATCGACGGCAGCACCGGCATCGGCGACGAGGACGACGATTCGACGAGGCAAGGGCAGATCCGGAGATTCAAGACAGACCCGCACTGCATGGTGATGGTGGCTAATCCAGCTGCCGCATCCGAGGGCATGAGCCTGCACATGGTCTGCCATGACGCCGTGTACCTCGACCGCAGCTACAACGCCACGCATTACCTGCAATCGATTGACCGCATCCATCGGCTGGGATTGCCCGAGGGAGTGATCACGCGCGTGTACATCCTGCAGAACCGCCTGCCCGCGGATGTCGGCTCGATCGACTTGTCGGTGGCCAGGCGTCTGGGCGTGAAGATTCGGCAGATGGAGCAGATGCTCGGCGACGTGGATTTGCACGAGCTCGCCTTGGACGAGGAAACCTCGGGCAGCGACCTGGAGGACTCGATCGACATCCGAGACGTCCAGGACCTGCTTGAGGAGATCGAAAGACGCGTGCCGCCAGAGCTCGATGCGATCGTCGAGTAGCCTGGCCGGCGCCAGCCGCTTGCGGCCCTCAGCGGTGGAAGGCTGGCGCGCAGTGAGCCGGCAGCTGGCCGCCGTTCCTCTGGAATCGTTGGTTACGGCGGTGGCGCGCTTGAAGGCCAGTTATGCCACCGCAGGCCTGGACTACGCACCAGTCCAGGCCATCCTTGAGGCGGTCGGTCCTGCGAAGGACTCGGTCTATGCGGCGTATCAGGCGATGATAGAGAGCGAGGCGACGCTGCGGCCAGCCTGGCTGTCTGTGCTGCCGCGCGGGCGGCGGGCATTGCGGGACGCGCTGACGGCCGACGCCGGCGAGTGTTTCCGGCGTGCGGGGGCGTTTGACGACCAGCCGGCCGTGGAGGTCGTGGCCTTTCTGGACCGCTTGGCCAACCTGGCGCGCGCCCAAGCCAACCTGCCGCTTGTCGAGTCGGGTCGGCACGCCGAGCGGTTGTCCTTCGAATATGAGCTCGCGCTCTGTGCCGACATGCCGGGTGCGCCGATAGTGGAGTGGGTTGCCCTGGACGACAACTCGGCTGGATACGACATCCTCTCCAGCCGCCTGGTCGAGGGGCATCCGTTGCCGAAATTGGTCGAAGTCAAGTCCTGCCGCGAACGGCCTTTGCGACTCATCATCACACGCAACGAATGGGATACTGCCTGCAGGCATCCAGAGGCCTACGTCGTTCACTTCTGGGACCTAAGTGCCGAGCGGCTGCACGAGCTGTCGTGGGGCGATCTGCAGCCTCATATGCCAGTCGATCAGGGGGACGCCCGCTGGGACAGTGCGACGCTCAGCCTGAAACGGTTGCACGGGATATGAGGCAGATCTATGATCTCCGGAATTAGGAGATATCTGTGAGATTTCAAGAGATGGGCGAGGTCGCTACATACAAGTCGTTCAGGGGCGTCAGAGAGTGGCTCGCTAGACCGCATGCCCATGCGTCTGCGGCGGTATTTGAAGGCGCATGCGAGACGCTGCTGAAGAGCTTGGCTGACTCGTCTGTGAACCTAGTCGTCTCATCGCCTCCGTACTGTATGGGCAAGGCCTATGAGAACCGGCGCGACAATTTGGACGATTTCGTCGCCAACCACAAAGCGATCCTTCCGGAAGTCTGTCGCGTGCTGAAGCCAGGCGGAAGTCTCTGTTGGCAGGTGGGCTTTCACGTGTTGGACGGAGTGTCCACGCCGCTGGACTTCCTCGTCCATGAGATCATGAGCAAGATCGACGGCATGAAGCTTCGCAACCGAATTGCATGGACCTTCGGCCACGGCTTGCATTGTCAGACGCGCTTCAGCGGTCGCTATGAAACGGTTCTTTGGTACACCAAGGGTGACGACTACACCTTCGATCTCGATGCGGTGCGTGTGCCCCAAAAGTATCCGGGTAAGCGCCACACGGACGGTCCCAAAAAGGGTCAGCCAAGCGGCAATCCAGCTGGCAAGAATCCTAGCGACGTGTGGGAAATCCCCAACGTGAATGCCAACCATCTGGAGAAGACTGAGCATCCGTGTCAGTTCCCCGTAGGACTGGTGCAGCGTTTGGTGCGAGCGCTGACTAAGGAGAGAGATGTTGTACTCGACCCCTTCTGCGGCGTGGCCTCTGCCGGGGTTGCTGCGCTCCATGAGAAGCGGCATTTCATTGGCGCGGAAATAAACGAAGAGTACGTGCAGCTCGGTCTCGAGCGGCTACGCGCCACTCTCAAGGGCGAGGTCCGCTTCAGACCTGCTGATCGGGCGATCCCGGAGCCAAGCCCAACGTCTATCGTGGGCCGACGCCCCCCGGGCTTCGCAACCGGAATCGACACCTCGGATGCGATCGCACTGTCCTGACTAAAGCACGCATACTTTCTGTGTGAAGTTCGAGGGCTTGCGCTGCCGGACACTCCGCAAACGCGGGCAGGCGTGCATGCCGCGACGACTACCATCACTTAACGGTCAACTCTGACGTTAAATGACAGCTTTCCTCAAACTTCAGCGGCAGCTTTGGGTCGGTGGAGGTTGTCCGGTCGCCAAGCATCAAACGACTGCTCAGGCCGAAGAGTACGCAGCCAGCAACCCATCCGTGCGACTGCTTCACTCAGAAACCTGCCGCTGGAACTCCGGAGGTGGTGAACGTCTCTTCAGGGTCGGTAGTTCCAGTTCGCCGGACGGAGAAGCCGCCGTTCGCCCTCGCCTGACGCTCGAACGGCAGGTGACCAGCAGATTGCTGCCCGACTTCACCTATCAGGCCACCGGCAGCTCAGGCCGAGTCGCTTCCGTACGCAGTCCGGCAGCTTCCGGAGTGGAGAATCCGCTCCAGTGACAGGTCTTGCCGATTCCTGAGCGGCAGGTGATGGCCGAACGCAGCCATTCATGGAGTCGTAAACTCCCTATCTGCTCCGGCCGATATGCGGTGGCAGACACGGCACCCGTCGGTGTCACTTCCCGGCCCCCAACTTCTCGAGCGGGCGCGCCGCTACGCCCAGGGCGCGCAAGTTGGCAGCGTAGCAGGTGAAGAGCGGGATCTGGAGGCGGGTGGCGGCGTCGACTAGAACGCGCTTCATCTTCGCGAGGCGCTCCGGACCGCTGTGCGCCAGCGCGTTTCGTCGAGGATGACCAACGTGGGGCGGCCGGCTTCGGCTAGCAGGTCGGCGGGCTAGGCTGGCGAGTGCTTCAGTTCCATCAGTTGGTCCACGGGAATGGGCGTAATCGCGTAAGCGAAGCCGTTCAAGTCGGCGAACTCGACGAGAACATGGTCGCGATCCAACTCCTCGACCACCGTTCCAACCTGACCCCTCCCCACTCGCTGCTCTGGAAACGCGCACAGCGTGGCGACTACATCAAGGATTCTCATCGCGCTCTCCAACAATGAAGCTCGTTTTCACCACCCGGCTCGTCATCGCCCGCAGCGCGCTGGCGACGATGTCCGTTCCTGCATCTGAGCGCCTAGGAATCGGACCATGTGGGCATCACAAGTTCGGGAGACTGCGGTCGCCGACCCTGGCTCACGCTAGTCCCGACGGTGGTCCTTGTATTTCTTGTCTTACGCGCGATGGGTTGTGGCATACCACGCCAGTCCCACCAGGAACGCAGTCGCGAGACCCAGCGCCAGCAGCGACTCGATTGCCATCTCGGCCTCCTTCTCGCCCCCTACCTCTGTGAAGGCTAGCACAGCGAACAACACCGGCAGTTCAGCTACACGCGCCGACAACCCACCGCATGATTGCCGCCTCCACCACCGAGTCGATCACCATCTGCTCACGTAAGCACAGCGACTTGATGTTGTTGGCTGCCTTTCGCGCCAACGTCATCGCGTCATCCTCCCCCCTTCCGAAGACGTGACCCCGGAAGAGCAACCCCTGCAGGATCCAGTTCACGTTCTGGCGATTGACCGGTCGCCCCTGCGCCCGAATTCGGTCGCGAAGGCGCTTGCCGGTCTCGGCGATATCGAACGGATGGTCCGCCAGGTCGGCTGCGAGCAGGCGAAACAGGTTCTGATAGTCGGACGGAGGCCATAGGGGCGCGTTGGTGACATCATGGATCTGCGAGGCGATTGGCAGGAGGTCGCCATCCACTCCCCAGTCCGGCGCGGCGTTTCCGTTGGGTTTTGTGACATTGAGCGCCGTAAGGCGATGACGAGCCGGGTCGTAGATGCGCCCGCCGGCTCCCGCCCAATCGACTCTCAGCGGGGCCAGATCAAGCCCTTCCACCATCTTGCGGAACGTGCCCAGACCGTTCCAGTCCTCGGCGAAGGAGCCGTGCTTGGCGGTGATCAACTGTGCAATGCGCGCGCATGCGACGGGCTGCGCCGATGCATTCACCTCGTCCCGGATGAGCCGGGTCACGGCAGCCATTTCGTCCTCGACCTTCACCTGCCGGGTGGCTGGCGCCGGTTTCGCGTGACGAGCCGGGTCGAAAATGACACCGCCGCCCTCCCAGCTTACGACCAGCGGTGAGAAGTTGGATTCGTCCACCAGTTTTCGAAAGCTTCCGAAGCCCGCCCACGTTGTCGCGTCGATGCCCTCGACTTCCCGGAGAACGGCTGAGGCAAGATGAGAGAGGGAAAGCGGGCCGGAGGACTCTCCCACCTTGCGGCGAATGAATTCGCGGGCCGTGCGCACGACGTCCGTCGTCGCGGGCGTTGGCGCCGACTCCGGTGCCGGCTCCGCGGCCCCGCTTTCCTCGTCCTGGAAGCCCAGTGCATCGCGGACGAAGGCGTCCTGGTCGATCAGCAGGTCAGCGGATGCCCGATAGGCCGCGGACGGAAATCCGATTGCGAGGACCGTCGTGCGCCGGTCCCAGCGGCGCAACTTGCGCAGGACGGGCGTGAAGTCCGCGTCCGCCGAGAAGACGATGAACTCGTCGTAATGCGCTTCGTGCTGCAGCAGATCAATGATGTCGAGCACCATGTGGATGTCGGTGCTCGTCTTGCCCTCGCTCGTGAGCGAGGGGCAGTCGATGATCTCGAAGCCGGCGAGGTTGAACGACGGACGGAACCGCTGATAGACCTGCGGATTGAGATAGCAGCGCCGCACCAGAACTCGACGTCGTGCGTCGCTCGGGGCGTGCTCGGGAAGCCCGAGGGACTCCACCAGCCATTGCATCCAGCGCTGCGGCTTCTGCGCGAACTGGTCGGCCATTGCCGGGTCGAGCCTGCGCAGCCCGGAATAGACGTTGTCGAAATCAACGAAGAGTGCGCTCTTCAACCGTTGCTCCGTTCTTCATGATCTGAGCGAGCAGCATATCAAAATCGCATGCAGGCGAGCGGTAGTAGAGGCCTCAGGGAGTTCGCCGATGCGGCGCACCCGGAACCCGGACAAGGACCGTCGGGCCAGGTGAGCACCGCGCAGGAAGTCCGTGCAATTTCCTCAAGCCGTGCCGCCGCCTTCGCGCCCGGCGCGCGAGCGGCGCTTGACCAGCGGCCCGGCGAGCACGCCGCGCCCGCTCGCCTCAAGCGACGTGGCAGAGCGCAGCGCCTGCGCAAACGCCTCGTGAGTGCGCTTGAGATAGGTTCGGGCGGCCTCGATCCGGGCGCGCTCTTCCGCTTCGAGCCCGACGGGCGCCGACGGCGGCAGGGTTCGGTGGCGTCTTTTCATTACTCGGATCCCGAGAATGCAGAGGCCACGTTACCCCGGCGGTTGATCGCCGTCGAGAGATTCGTCCTAATGGCTGACGTAGGCCGGTATCAGGCGCAGTCACGGGTGAGTGCGGGTGCGCCCCGCGGGATGTTCTCTTGCAGGCAGCCCCCCGGCCGACTGGTCGGGGTGCGGGAAGGCGATCAGCGCCCGCTGCCAGCCACCCCCACTGTCATCCGACCACCGTCTTCAAGCACGCGCCGCAGTGTTGCTTCCTCCTCGTCCCCGAATCCCTGCCTGCACAAGATCAGGTTCTGGCAGTCCGCGGGAAACAACCGCGCGTCGTCATCGAGCGCCACCCAGGGGCACCCATCGAGCTTCCGGCCTTTCAGGTAGTGCAGGATCTCCATGTACCGGATCGGCTCGGGCGTGTACCCCACCGGGTACGCGCTATAGGTGCGACGTTGAAGCTGAGGCGTGTGCCCGACGATCCTCGCTCGTAAGGGCGCCGGCACCGCGTCCCATTCGGCGGAGTCACGTAGCAGGCGCCACGAGCTCGAGACCACCAGCTCGACGCCGGGATGGTCGTCGAGCACGCTCAGCAGACGAGGCGTTTCCCGAAACGCCACGTCGTCTGGACACGGCCAGTCCGGATGAAGCACGCCGTCGAAGTCGAGAAAGAGGATCATCGCGTCCGGAACCAGGGTCAGTGCCACGCGGGGGGGGGGGGGGGGGGGGCCCCCGA
>NZ_JBNCAR010000054.1:0-9218 GCF_051280715.1 Thauera sp. AutoDN2
CCGCTCGCGAGCCTGAACCCTCGCGGTCACGGCGACGCGTGAAGCAAAAAGCCGCGCCACCGGGGGCCGAACCGTGAGGGTGTGAGAAATGCGGGCTAGAAGATGTCGAGCGTCATCACGGTCGGCCCCGCCATCTGGCCCACCCAGGCCAACTCGTTCGCGCTAAGCATGTTCGCGCCCTCGTGATCGATCTCGTGGGCCAGCACACACTCGGCCCGATCAATGATGAAGGCCGTTTCCGGAAACGGCTCGCCGTATTTGGTCTGCCAGGTGTGCGCCGCCCGCTCGAAGGCACGTTTGGCCAGCATGCGCTCGGCTTCTCGCGTTGCGGCAAGCAAGGGACGCAAGCCGACCCGCACGAAACGGCCCGTGCCCGGATGCTGGAACACGAACAAGGCGCGTTGGCGCACATCAAACCCGGGCGGCATGGCGAGCGCACGGCGGGCACGCATCGCGAGTGATTGCATCGTCATGAACGCGATTCTCTGGATTGTGCAATCCAGCGGCCGAGTGCTTGGATTGTGCTATCCACGGTATTCAGCGTGGCCACTTCGGATGCGGGCGCCAGTGCGTGATCCGGCCATAATCGGTTCGGATCGAGTCGTCGTTTCCAGATTCCGATTCAGTTTGTCATCGAGGGAGCATTACCCCGACGAATGCCGTCTTGGCGGTGACCTCAAGCCTGACGGCCCGCTTACCCGTCATGAGGCGACTTCTCATGGATGATGCATCATCTGATGTGATCGGTCCGCAGCTGAGACTCAGCCGCCCAGTGCATCCTTCACGCACTTCTTGGTGAAACTCGTCCGCGCAGCACCGGCAAGCTTCTTCTCTCCGGCTTGTGCATCGCAATTCGCGACCGCGTCCTTCTCGCACTTCTTCAAAAAGCTCGCCTTCGCGGCTCCAGCGAGCTTCTTCTCCGCGGCGCGCGCACTGCAGCTACCCTCGTCGGCCTGTGCCGCCCCCATCGGTGCCAGCGCGATCCCCAGCACCACAGCCAAACCCATCCACAGCGTACGCATCATCAATCCTCCCTATTTCGCGGGGGCACCACTGCCGACCCACGGCAGGAGGATGCGGCAAATTGTTCCACTCGGGTAGATGTTTGGGCCGAGCACTTGTTACAGGGCCGTCAAAGGACCGTAACTGAGCATCAGCTGCCGGAGGCTTGATGGCGCCGTCAGGCAGTAATGTGTCTGTCACCTGCCGTTCGAGCGTCAGGCGACGGTGAACGGCGGCTACTCCATCGCGCCAATTGGAACTACCGACCCACAGCGGTCATAGAGGCTTCCGCAAAGCTGCCGATCAGCCGGACGGGTCTCCCGCGAGTTTCGCTTCTCTGAAGCTGCCGTTCGCCGCCTCACACACTCGGCCAGTTGCTGCCGTTGCTAGTTCCTGCGGAACGTGTCATTCACGTGACCGCTGCTCTCCGGCAAGCGCCGGTCACTTAACTTCGGCGCGAGGTGCTCGGGATGATGGGCAATTAGGTGAATTTCGAGGGCAAGCCCCTTGAGCAGCCGAACGCGATGGAGCGGGCCAGCTGCCATCATTGTTGATAGAATTGCAAGTCGTAGCGTCTATAAGGTTGGCAAGGAGCCCCAGACAGCTAATCACGGAAGACGACATGGCCAGCGCAGATCAACTTAAGGCGCTTGTGAAATCCCACATCAATCGCGACGATGGGCAGTTTTACTCGGTCGCCATGCAGGTTGCGGCGCACGAGGCGAAGGTGGGACACGGTAAGCTCGCGGAAGAACTGCGCGACATGATCGACGCAGCGAAGGTCCGCGCCCAGCCGGGCGAGACGGGTAAGCTGGTCCAGATGGCGCGCCCCCGCGGCGAATTGGCCAAATTGCTGTTCGTGAGCTACCCGAAGAACCGCATCGCGGACATGGTGCTGGACGACTCGGTTCATCAGCAACTGCAGCGGATCATGAAGGAGCAGCGGATGTTCGCACGCATTCGCGAGCATGGCCTGTCACCTAGACGTAAATTGCTGCTGGTCGGACCGCCCGGCACGGGCAAGACAATGACCGCATCTGTGCTCGCTGGAGAACTGGGCATCCCGCTCTTTCTAGTGCGCCTGGATGCGCTCATCACGAAGTTCATGGGCGAAACTGCCGCCAAGCTGCGTCAAGTCTTCGACGCAATTGCCGACGTTCGTGGCGTCTATTTCTTCGACGAGTTCGATGCGATTGGCTCCCAACGTGGGCTGGCGAACGACGTCGGCGAGATCCGTCGCGTACTCAACAGCTTCCTCCAGATGATCGAGCACGATCAGTCGAACAGCCTGATCATTGCAGCCACCAATCACCCGGAGATTCTCGATTACGCCTTGTTCCGCCGCTTCGACGATGTCATCGAGTATCACCTGCCCACGCCGGCACAAACCATAGAGTTGATCCGCGCGCGGTTGGGCAGCTTTGCGCCCAAGCCGTTCCCGATGAAGGCAGTCACGAGCAGAGCGGATGGCTTGAGCTACGCCGAGATTCGACGTGCGGTCGACGAAGCGATCAAGGAAGCCGTCATGCACGATGAAGCAAGGGTTGGATCCGATGCTCTTGGGCGTGCATTGGAGGAGCGGCGGTGGCTGAACGAAAAACTGAAACAGAATAACAAACCGGTCAACCATGGCGGATCAGGCACCCGATAAGCGGCGGCACCTCGTTCTTCACGACACTTCGAATACACAGGACTTCACGGCGCACAGCCTTGGCGGCGGCGACAAGAAGACCGTCCCGGAACTTCCACGGCAGCAGCACGGTCTTGCGCTGCGGGCCCAACTCCAGGCGCTGAAGCCGGTAGCCCAGGCTGCAGCGGAGGCACAGCAGCACTACGGTCTCGAAAGCGGCCTGGGACTGCAGATCCAATTTGTCAGTCAGCCTGACGTCGAGCTCGCGTTCCAAAGCCTTGCCGACGAGCGGAAGAGGATCGAGCTCCTCAGCGTTCACACGGAAGGTCCGATCACTTACGCCAACGTTTTTGTGCCCGATGGCCAGTTGGCACGCTTCGAAAAGTACGTCGTCGAGTACCTCGAAGAGAAGAAGGACAAGAACGGCACCCCCCGCGACCACAAGGCACTGCTCAACACCATCGCCTCGATCCGCTCGGCGGAGCTGCATGCGTTATGGACCGATGATCTAGAGTTGCTGCCCGACGACGAGCACGAGCCATTCTGGTGGGAAGTTTGGTTGCCCGTGCGTAGCCGACGGCAAGCCGTCGTGGAGGACTTCAGAAAGCTTGCCGAGCTGGCTGGCTGCACCGTCAGCGATCAACAGGCCAACTTCCCCGAGCGAACGGTCGTGCTGATGTACGGCTCCCAACGGCAGTTTGCGCAGTCGGTCATGTTGCTGAACTGCGTCGCAGAACTGCGGCTCGCCAAGGAGACGGCCGAGTTCTTCGACGGCATGGCTGCGGGTGAACAGCAGCAGTGGCTGGATTCGACGCTAGCGCATGCGCAATTTCCCGCGGAGGACAGCGACACCCCTCACGTCTGCCTCCTGGACTCGGGCGTCAACCGCGGCCATCCGCTGCTCTCCCCGCTGCTTGCAGACGCCGATATGCACACGGTGGAGCCGGCCTGGGGCACCGACGATGTTGCCAATCACGGCTCCGGTTTGGCCGGGCTCGCGGCGTTTGGGGACTTGACAGAGGCGCTCGCCTTCAATTTTCCGGTTGTACTGGAACACCGCTTGGAGTCTGTAAAGCTCACACCCGGCGAAGGGGCCAACAAGGGAGATGCGAAGCACCACGCCTATCTGTTTGCGGAGGCCGTTAGCCGTCCCGAAGTCTCCGCGCCGAAGCGACGCCGGATCTTTATGTCGGCGGTGAGCGCGTCGGACTACCGCGACCGCGGTCGTCCATCGTCCTGGTCCGCGACGGTGGATCGATTGGCGGCCGATTCGGATGGTGCCGGGGCATTTCCTCGCCTGATTATCCTTGCCGCTGGCAACACGCGCGAACACAACGCCTGGATGGACTATCCGGCCAGCCTTTCGACCAATCTAATTCACGACCCCGGACAGTCCTGGAACGCCGTCACTGTCGGAGCCTACACGGACAAGATTGAAACCGAGACCGTCGGCGTCAGCGTGATCGCTGCGGGGGGCGGCCTGAGTCCATTCACGACGACTTCACGGACGTGGGATAGTGTTTGGCCGTTGAAGCCCGATGTCGTCTTGGAGGGTGGTAACGTCGGCAAAGATGCGCTTGGGGCGGCGGGAATGCCGAGCCTCAATCTCCTCACCACACATCATCGCCCGCATGACCGACTCTTCACCACAACCAACGCAACCAGCGCCGCATCAGCCCTGTGCGCCCGCATGGCCGCACAGATCATGGCGGCCTATCCAAGGCTTCGCCCGGAGACCCTGCGTGCGTTGATCGTCCATTCGGCCGACTGGACTCCCGCGATGCGCAAGATGTTCTTGCCCGAGGGCAAGAGGCCGAGCAAGCAGGATTACGTGAATCTCATCCGGCACTGCGGATGGGGTGTGCCGGACCTGAATCGAGCGCTATGGAGCGCGGGCCATTCGCTCACACTTGTGGTGGAGGACGTGGTGCGCCCCTATGCGAAGGAGAAGGAGCGTGGTGTGGTTACTCGCCACATGAACCTTCACGGTCTGCCGTGGCCACGTGAAGAACTCGAAGCTCTGCAGGACGCCAAGGTGCAGATGCGAGTGACCTTGTCGTATTTCATTGAGCCCAACCCGTCCGCACGCGGCACCTCTTCGAAGTTCCATTACCCATCGCACCGTCTTCGGTTCGACGTGCAGCGCCCACTGGACGCATCAACGGAGGACTTCGTTGCCCGCGTGAACGCGGCGGCCAAGCGCGAGGATGCAGGCGACCCAATTGATCCAAAGGATCCCGACTGGTACTTGGGCGACCGCCAACGGCATCGCGGCTCCCTCCACCAGGACGTTTGGGAGGGCACCGCGGCGGATCTTGCCAGCCGAGGCTTCATTGCGGTCTACCCCTCGACGGGCTGGTGGAGAACGCGCCCCGCCCTGGAGCGCTATGACCTGCCGGTGCGCTACAGCTTGGTGGTCTCTCTCCGCACCGAGCAGGTCGAAGTTGATCTATACAACGCCATCACGCAAAAGATTGCCATTCCAACGTGACAGTTGCATCGATTAGCGATGTAACCCGAAGCAGCGAATGCAAGGAATGGCGGCCAGCGGCTGCAGCACGCGCATGGTGGCGCGCGGTTCGTGGTTCCAACAAGCAGCCGCAAATGTCCGTGAACTAGTCGACTTCCCGTTGCTGTCGAGCGGCAGGAGGACTCGGAAAGATGTCGTCGACTTGTCGCGGAAATGAATGACCGGATCGGGTCGCGACGCGGCCGACGACTCTTCATGTTTGCTGCCGTAAAGCGGTCAGTGAGATTTCACGTCCGATAAGCGGTCGCTCGCCATCGAGTGTTGTCGACCCAAACCAGCCGTCGGGCACTTTGTGGTGCGAACGGCAAGTAACCGAGTGAAGCCGTCACCTCGCATGACATGTTGGGCGACGTGAAATTGGTGCTTCGTTTAATCAATGTGAGTGCCGATGGTGGATGTCTGGAAAGTGCGGGTGCTTGTGGACCAGCCCCTCGTGGCGGTGCCAATGCTCATGTGGCTCGTCACTGTTCCAGGCGAAGTCGTGTTCGTGCTGGTGGTGTTCGTCATGGGTGTGCCGATGGCCATGCTCCATCGGCTCATGCGTGTGCTCGTGCTCGTGGTGCTCGGTGAGGTGTAGCCACACCCCCCAGCCCATCAGGGCTGCCGCAATCCAGAATGCGCTCGAGGTCGACTCGCCGAGCAGGACCAGCGACACGGCCGCACCGATGAAGGGCGCGGTCGAGAAGTAGGCGCCGGTACGCGCCGTGCCCAGTCCGCGCAGCGCAAGCACAAAGAGCACCAGGCTGATGCCATAGCCGAACAACCCGACGACCATGGTGCCGAGCAGGACCGCGCCGTCCGGCAGGCTCGCGCCGAGCGCAAACGCCAGCCCGACGTTGACCGTGCCAGCCACTGCACCCTTCGTGGCCGCGATGAAGAGCGCATCCGATGCCGACACGCGCCGCGTCAGGTTGTTGTCGATTGCCCAGCACAGACAGCCAGCGGCGATGGCTAGCGGACCGATCCAATCGTTCGCGCCCTCTTCACCACCCGACCAGGACAGCACGACACCTCCGGCCACGATCGCGAGCATGCCGAGCACGATGCGGCGGTCGGTGTTCTCCCTGAACACGACCCACGCAATTGCGGCGGTCAGTACCGCTTCAAGGTTGAGCAGCAGCGACGCGGTCGCGGCACTTGTGCGCGTGAGACCGAACATCAGCGCGAGGGGGCCGAGCACGCCGCCGAAGAAGATCGCCCCCAGCAGCCACCGCCATTCCCCCTCGGCCAGGCCGGAGGGCGTCCAGCTGCGATCGCGGATCAGACGCGACGCAGCCAGCCCGAGCCCGCTGCCAAGGTAGAGCAAGCCGGCCAGCAACCACGGCGACATCTCGCCGACCAGCAGCTTGGCGAACGGGGTGCTCGCGCCGAACAAGGCCGCCGCGAGCAACGCATGGATCACGTAGATGTTGTTCATTGCCCTTGCCAGACCGGTGTGGCCAGAATGATCGGAAGCGCCCCCACCCCGGCGGGATGGGGGCGCTGCGCTTACAGCACGCGCTCGATTTTGGTGTAATCGCCTTGGGTCTTGAGCGTGACCGTGACGTCGAAGCCGGAGCGGTTCCGCCAGAACCAGCCGTGCTTGCCATCGAACGCGGCAACCAGGTCGCCCTGGTTGCCGAGCTCGTTACGCCCCTTGCCGTAGCCGTGATAGAAGTTTTTCGGCGCGTCGTAGGGGTCGCCATGGGTGTCGAAGTTCACCGGGCCACCGGCGCTCGCCCACTCATAGCGGACACGGCTGTCCTTGTTCATCGTCAGTTTGACCTCGGCGCCCTGACCGGGTTTGAGCGTCACGGTCACCGTGTCTTGTCGTCCGGCGACAGGCTCGGGCGCGACCGCTGCGGGCGGCAGTGCGGCGACCGCGACGGGCGCCGGTGCCGGGACAGGCGCCGCTTCGGCACGAACCGTAGGGGCGACGGCTACGGGCTGTGCGGGCGCCGTTTCCGTAGCAACGCGCTCTTCTGCGCGGGCCTCAGCCGCCAGCGACATCTTGATTTCGCCCATCGGTGTCAGACCGAGTGCGCGGCCGATGCCCGTGGGGTCGATGCCGTACTCGGCGGGCAGTACGGTGGTGACGAGCAGTCCGCCGGCGATCAGGGCAGCGAGGGCGGTCGAGCGCAGCAGCTTGCCGGTGGTCGGCAGGTCGGCGCGTTTGGGAAGGTCGGTGTTGTACATGGTGGATGACTCCAGGAATCTCAGGATACGAACAGGCCGGTGAGCTGATAGCCGATCAGCATGAACCCGGCGCACATCATGGCGACGTTGGCGGTATAGGCGTGCTGGAAGAAGCCGGCGGTACGACGCCAGAAGCCCATCGCGATCAGGATTGCGCCGAGCGCGAGCAACTGGCCGATCTCCACCCCGACGTTGAACGCCAGCAGGTTGGGCAATAGGCCATCGCGGGCGATCTCGAACTCCTGGATCTTGGCCGCCAGGCCGAAGCCGTGGAACAGGCCGAAGACCAGGGTCGCCACTTTGGTGTTCGGCTGCACGCCGAACCAGCGCTGGAAGGCGCCGAGGTTGTCGAGCGCCTTGTAGACGACCGACAGGCCGATGATCGCGTCGATCAGGTAGGCATTGACGTTCACCCCGGCGTAGACGCCGTACAGCATGGTGACCGAGTGCCCGATCGCGAACAGGCTGACGTAGAGCGCGATGTCCTTGAGCTTGTAGAGGAAGAAGATCACCCCGGCGAGGAACAGCAGATGGTCGTAACCGGTGACCATGTGCTTGGCGCCAAGGTAGGTGAAGGGCAGCAGGTGCGTGCCCGAGATCTCCTGGATGTAGCCCTTGTCGCCCTCGGCCACGCCATGAGCGTGCGCGAAAGCGGTCAGGAGCAGGTAGAGCAGTACGCCTGTGAAAGCATGCAGCAGCGGCCCGGAGCGTGGCAGCACGGCTGCCCGCCCCCGGCTGGGGAAGGAATGCGTCATGAGAGTCTTCCGATGAAGTTTGCTGGGTGAGTCCGGCGCTTCACGCGCGCGGAACTCGACAGGTCAAACGATCAGGAGACGTTTTGGCGGGCGCTCGAGCAGGGCGCAGGGCGCGGGATAGGCGGGTCGACGCTCGTCGGCGAGCCACTGATCGGACAACGGTGGGATACCCATCGCGTGCGTGGGCGGCACATTCGGCTTGTCGTGACTGTGATCGGCCGGGTTGTGCCCGTGTTGGTGGGGGCCGCCCTCGTCCTCGAAGTCATCATGGCGATGTCCATGATCGTCCTGACCTGTGTCTGCATCGGCAAACGCCTGCGCGTGCGTGCTTGCACGCAAGGGGTCGTGAGACAGCGAGATCGCGCTCGAGAACGCGAACAGCGCATGCGACAGCATCAGCAGCCCGATCACCCCCCTCACCAGCATGCGGGCGATCTTTCGCGAGAAGACGGACGAGGAGGCAAACACGGTCATGTCGGGTCGGTTTCGCGAGGGCTGGGCGCCTTCGGCGATCCGTCGGCCGTTTTATACAGGAGTCCGGCTTGTTGCGGGAAATTCCCAACGATTGGATACGTCAGGGCCGTGGCGAGAATTGCCCCTCCCACGCGTGGACGCAACTCCGTTGCCGCACCAAGGTTGGGGGCGAGGCAAGGAGAGCAGCAGGCGGGAGTGTGGCTCGGATGGCCGTTATCCCGATGCTGATGCGGTTTGCGAGGTCGCCGCAGAGCTTTCTAATAGCTAGAACAGAACGTTGTCGTTCAAACATCAAACAACACTCATCAGCTTGGGAAGGTTGGTTTTGAGCTATCTCGCCCGTTTCGTGAGCCTGCCCAAGTCATCAACCGGCTGAATGCGCGTCTGCCGTTCGGTCAAGGCCTTGGGCTGACGAAACCCAGCCCGCCAACCCTGACCGTACCCTTTCATTCTTATGACTTAAATGTAATTGTAGGGTCACTGCCCTGTCAGTCGCTGGCTCCTATGATCGAGTCCATGGTTGCTCAAACATGAGCAGCCAATCTGGACAACTGGACAAGGAGCCATCATGAAAAAGTCGATCATCGCCGTTCTCGCCGTCTCGGCCATCAGCACCCTTGGATCTTCCGCTGCGTTCGCACACGAGGACTAT
>NZ_JBNCAR010000055.1:0-8392 GCF_051280715.1 Thauera sp. AutoDN2
CGCCCATCCCGCCATCGAGGCGCTCACCTTCGACGAGCGCCTGGCCCAGCTGATCGACCGCGAGTTGCTGCTGCGCGACAGCAAGCGCATCGAGCGCCTGCTCAAGGCCGCCCGTATCAAGGTCGGCGGCGCCTGCCTGGAGGATGTCGACTACCGCGCCGGGCGAGGGCTCGAGCGCAGCCAGTTCGCCGCGCTGGGCACCTGCCACTGGATCCGCCAGGCGCAGAACTGCCTGATCACCGGCCCCACCGGCAGCGGCAAGACCTGGCTCGCCTGCGCGCTCGCCAACGCCGCCTGCCGCCAGGGCCTGTCGGCCTACTACGTGCGCCTGCCGCGCCTGTTCGAGGAGCTGCGCCTCGCGCACGCCGACGGCAGCTTCAGCCGGCGGCTGATGCAGTTGGCCCGGCTCGACCTGATCGTGATCGACGACTGGGGTCTGGCGGCGCCTTCGGCGGCCGAGCGCAGCGATCTGCTCGAGCTCCTCGACGACCGTGTCGGCAGCCGCTCGACGGTGATCACCAGCCAGCTGCCGATCGAGCACTGGCACGCCTACCTCGGCGACCCGACCTTCGCCGACGCGATCCTCGACCGCATCGTGCATGCCGCGCACAAGCTCGCCCTGAAGGGCGAATCGATGCGAAAGAAGGCAACAGCATGAGGCCGCGCGCGCTGTACGGCTTACCCACAGCCGGCCGCCCGCCAGCGAGTGAGGCGCGCTGGCGGCCGCCTGTGGATAAGCCTATGCCATGCCCCGAAATGACCGTGATCGTGACCGACGCGGTTAAACTCTGAACACCACGCTGGCGCGCACAGAACACCGGTCACGTTCGTCGGTATGAGCGGTCACGATCGTCGGAATGCGCAGCTGGATTCACAGAGGATGATGGGGCGGACCCTCTCTTGAAGACAAAAGCGAGCTATGGACCCTTGAAGGCCGTTCAGGGGCGGTTTCCACAGAAACCCGGCTGAGGCCGCGGCCCGCGTGCGGGCTGGGGCCGATTTGTCCGGGGCTTAGCGCCCGAAGGGGGCCGCTTGCGGCCGGTCGGCCCGGCTTGCCGGGTCGAGCCGCTTAGACCGCCCTTCATACTGCCCGTCGATCTCTAGCTTTTTGATTTTCCCCTTTTTCTCTTTGTGTTTGTTTTGCTGCTCGATGTGACGCCAGGGGTCGAGCTGCGGCAGGAGGCCTGTTAAATAGGGGTGGGGGGCCGGGGGGTCTTTCTGCCCCTCCCCCGGCCCCCCACCCCTATGAAGCGGCAGATCAACGACCTGGACTACCGTTCCTGACGCGCTCTCGCTTGTCGCCGGCCTACCTCCATCGCAGCCCAAGGGCTGCTCAGTCGGAACGTCCGGGAGCGCACACTGTTTTCTTTTGAAAACAGAACACCAAAAACCAAGAACCCCCCCCTGCTGGACAACCAGTACCAAAACACACGGAACAACAAAAACAGCGGCCACACCCTCCGGGGGGCTATATAAGGAGGGCGGTTGCGTTACACGGCCCTAAGCCAGCGGCTGACCGTCATTTTGCTGACAGCTAGCTCAACAGCAATCTTGGTCTGAGTCATTCCTTGGGAAGCCATCAAGCGTGCCGATGCGCGCTTCTGCTCGTTGCTGCCGCGAACACCATCCCCCGTGTAGCTGTCTTGCCAACGGCCTTCTGCAACGCGATCGCGTTCTGCGTCACGAGCTTTCTTACGCTCCTGGATGACCTCTGCAGGGGCGAGAGCCCGCAGCTGGTCGGCGTATCTGCTGACGATGTCGTGTCCGATCCAGTCACGCAGCGTCGCCGCCTTGAAGAAGTAGCGCGGATCGACCTCACGCCCGTCCCAGGTGATCTTCTCGCCCTTGTCTGCCATGTGTCGCCGACTGATGACCGGTGCCATCGTGGCCAAGATCTCGTCGTCGGAGAAATTCGTGATGAGCCGCCCAACGCTCAGGATCTCGGACTCGATCGCATCGGGCTGAGCGAACCAGGACAACGCGACCGCGTGGAGAAACAGGAGCCGATCTCGGCTGCCCTCGGGCAAACGATTGCCGTGCTCGAGGTTGGTGATCTTCACCAGGTCGGAATAAACCGTGTGCCACCAGCCGTAGATCGAGCCTGCCAGGACGGACCGTCGGCCAGCTCGAGCCGCCGCCGCGTTGAAGTCCGAAATCGAGGCCTTGGGGCGACCTGCCTTGCGAGGGCCCAAGATCTCATCAGCCAGGCTATGCAGATCCCACTCTTCGCCTGTCAGCATGAGCCCGCGCGCTTCCACGCCGTTCTTGCTGTTGATCGTTCCAGGCAATCGAAGCACGCGCGTGCAGTCACGGCATGCTGGGTCAGCGCCGATCGAACTCAAAGTCTTGAGAATGGCATCTTGGATGCGCTGCCAGACCGGCAACGCTTTGCCAGGCGTGGCACGCAGCAGCCAGTAAAGGTGCAGGCCGCGACCAGAAAAAACCGCCAGGCTCGGCGCTGGCATCTGTGCTGAAAGCAGCGCCTCGAGGACGAAATCGATGTCTTGCTGGCCGTCGAGGTCAACATAGACCGCGCGAAGGCTCTTGAGCAGCCGAACTTCACGCCAGCCCGCAAACTGGTTGACGGTGAAGTATGCGTCGGCGCGAGAGCGCAGCTGTTCCGCGATCGCGGGGAGGTTTTCAGTCGGGCGGCACTTGATCCAGCGCTTACCGTCGTCGGCCAGGCGTTCCCAGAAGAGTACAGTGCCGTGCCGGTCGCCGCTGTGGATCAGCTCGGCGTGATCGCCGGGGCTCGAGAAGTCGAGCGAGAGCTGCTGCCGCTTGAGGTTAGTTCTTGTCATGTCTCGTGCTCGCTTGCAGCGAGCACGAGATGCTGTAAAATCTGGTCATCTGTCGCCTGCCATCATCAGGTTGATAGGCCCCGGGGAGCGGCTGCAACCGCGTCGATCCGGAGAACTTCTAAAAAGCCCGCCTGCCAGCGGGCTTTTTTCTTTCTGCGGTCATATTACCGCAAGTCAATGCGCGCATCGGGCGCGCCAAGTGATGCCAGCGCGGCCACTGCTCTGTCGAGATCCTTCCAGGCGCGTGGCCTGAAGTCGTTTTGATTGACCAGCACGGCCTGATCCTTTCTGACGCTCCAGCCGCCAGCCGGGTGAGCGAAGAAGCATCGGAACAGCCCCCGCCGTCGGGCGCTTTCGGCTATCTGGAATTCAGAATACCCGTTTCATGACGAAAAAAAAAACGCCCCGGCGCGCCGCACCGTCGTCAAACCGCCTCCGCGTTCACACGCCGCGCACGCCTGGGCTTTCCGCAGTCGGCCGGCAGCAAGCTGGTGAGCTGCTGGTACATTCCGAATAGAAAAGCCACCCGCGCGGCGTCGGTCGAACCGCCCTTGTATCCATACGCAGCATCCACAGCAGCATCGAGCTTCTGATGCGCCTTCACCAGGTCGGGCGGCATGGTGAGCGGGTCGTACAGATCGGCCAGGCTTGAATCGGGGTACGTGGAGCGTGTATCGAGCACCCCCTGTGCAGCAGCCTCGATGGCGGTGCGCTGCTTGTCGGTCGGGGTCGGCCAGGGGAAGTTGTTGTAGACGGCGGGGGCGTAGCTATAGCGGCTTTCAAGGCGGCCTGCGACCGTCCTCATCCAAGCGTTGTGCATCGTGCTGCACAGCATGCCGAAATGGTAGTGCGTTGCCCCTTCCACGATCTGGACCTTGTTGCTCGCAATGGTGTCCGCAGAGAGAAAGGCGATGGGAATGAAGCGGCGACGCTCGGACGAGACTTCTGGAACACCGAGATAGTCCTTTTCGGGGTTCTAAGCCGGAACCGCCGAAATTTCCGTCATCCCAGTTCCAGCCCCGCCACGAGCTCATCCAGGTCGATCATCTTGCCGTCGCTCTGGAAGGTGTAATGCCCGTTCAGCAGGATGTGCCGCCAGGCGGCCGGCGATATCTGGGTCAGGAGAGCGTGCGCCTTGGCGTTGTCGCTCACCTCGTACTTCATCAGCAGCCGCGAGAGGATGGCCGAGTTGTAGAAGATGACCGCGTTGGCGATCAGCCTGGCGCACTGGTTGCTGATCTCAATTTCGATGTCGGTGCGCCCGGTCAATTCCTTCTTGCCGCCGACCTGGGCGATGATCGAGCGTAGATGGTGATAGGACTCGATGCGGTTCTGTGAGCGGTGAACGTTGCGCTCCAGTTGCGGATCGCGCAGGTAGCGCAGCGTGTAGATGCTGCGGATGAGCTTGTCGAACTCGAACACCGCGCGCCGCGTCGGGTTCGGCGCGGTGTAGGTGCATAGCTTGCGGATCAGCGTGCCCTGCGTCATCTCCTTCAGTCCGAGCGTGGCGACAATCTGGTCGAGGTTCGGCTTCTCGCTGACTATGAGATCGCGGTCGATTCTCCCGGCCGGCCGGATCAGGCACTGATCGTACAGCGCCGGATCGTCGGCACTGTAGAGTTCCTTCAACTGATCGCCAAGGTCGGTGAAGCGCGGCTCGAAACGCAGGCCGAACCAGTGCAGGATAGCGAAGTTGGCCTTGTTGACGCTGTGCATGTCGCCGGTGATCGCGGTCGGCACGATGTCCGACTTGTTGCGATACCAGATGTCGAACACGTGATGGGCCTCGTAATCGTGCGCGCCGATCAGGTAGCCGTTGAGCGGCACGTGGTTGCACAGCAGCGTGTAGGCGACCACGCCCTTGCCGCGCCCAAAGTATTTGCGCGAGTGGCGCGCTTTCACGGTCGGCCGCTCGACGCCGAATTTCTGACCATCGACGGCACCGTACAGTGCATCGAGATCGAACGAGTAGTACGGGAAGATCGGCAGCGCGGCGATGGCGTTGCTGATGCAGTCGTTGGCCGCGTGCAGCGTTGCGTGGCGCAGGTACTGTTGGTAGGCGCTCTCCAGCACGTGGTACGGGATGTCGCTGGTGCGTGCCATGACCTGGTTGCCGTGGTTCATCGCCTGCGCGATGATGACCGCCATCAGGCTGTCGGCGTCGGCGACCTTCTTCGCATAGCGCGGCTGCAAAGGCGTCAGCGCCGACAGGAACTGGCACTGGCCGTTGACGAAGCGGAACACGTCGGCCACGTCGCAGAACGGCAGTTGCTCGTAGAACGCCTTCTCACGCGCCTTCTGGTTCTCGCCCTTGGGCTTGCGCCATGTCAGCTTCTGCGTGTCCTTGTCGTATTCCAGGTGCGTCAGCTTGCCCTGCTTCAGCTCGCGGTTGAAGGCCAGCCACTGAGAGCGCAGCTCGGTCGCGAGCGCATCGAGCTGGGCATCGAGTGGCTGGCGCAGGAACGGGATGTCGATCTGCGCCAGCACGGCGGCCTTCTCATCCAGCGAAACCAGCTCGTCGGAAAAATGCCGGTGCTGCAAGCTGTCGTCGAGGTAGAGTTCACCCGACTGGAAGCGCTTCCTGACCTGGCGGTACAGCCAGAACTCGTAGCGGTCGGCATGCAGGCCCGTCGGCTTGCCATCGGCATCGAAGGTCAGCAGGTACGGTCGCAAGCGTTTCGGCAGCGTGGCCGCTGGACATTCGGCGAGCGGCCGTTGCGATAGGCGCTGCTGTTTGGCGAACACGTCCTTGGCCCAGGCCAGCGCCACGAGCCACGGGCTGCCCGGATCAGTGCCAGCGAGGTCGAGCGCGACATACAGCGGCCGAAGATGGCGGCGGATGCGCTCAGCCAGGCCGTCCACCGCCTGCCAGTGCAAAGCCAGCTTGCTCACCGGCTTCACGCTCATGCGCTGTGCGGTGGTTTGCAGCGTATCGCGGGGCATGATTTTGTAGGCGCGCTGGCGCACATCGCCGAACGGCGTGGGATCGGGCACGCTGTCGTCGATGTAAAGCGACAGCAGGCGGCCGACCTGCGGTGTGTCTTGCTGACGGCGCACCTGCTCGGCGACAAAGGATTGCTTTGCGCCCGCACTGCTTTCGTCCTCCAACTGCTTCATGTGGTAGGCCATCGCATCGACCAGGTTGTCGGAAAGCTGCCGGTAGCGCACCCAGGCATAGCAAAGCAGGTAGAGGTAGGTCTGATCGGCCTTCAGGTTGCGTAGATCGTGGACGGTGTAGAAGTTCGCCAGGCTGGCGTAGTACAGCAGATTCTGCTGCGAGACGCCGAGCTTGGGCAGCAGCGCCTTGGCGATCCGGTGCAGCGGCTCCAGCGTGGCGCGCTTTTCGCGTTCGCGGGCCATCTGACGCCAGCCAAAGTCCTTGGCGTCCTGCTTGAGCGCAGCCAATTGCGACAGGGTGTCGTCACGCACTAGAAGCCGACCCAGCGCGGCCTTGGCCGATTCGTCCAACACTTCCGACAGCAGGCCAGCCAGCCGCCGACGCTCGGCGGACAGGGCTTCGCTCACCAGCTCTTGCAGGGTGGTATAGCCGGGCCGGATGATCTTGTGCTCGTTTAGCCAGACGATCAGCTCGGCGGCGATGAACCCCGGCATCACGTCGCGCCGCACGGTCTGCGCGGCCTGCTGCGCGAGCTGCGCCAGGAACTCGGCCGCCCACGGCCGGTAGCCGAACAGATCGGCAATCCACTCGCGCTGGGTGTAGTGCTCGTGCTTGGAGATTGGCTTGTGCTCGAAGGACTCGCCGTGGAAGTAGCGGCTCAGCACGAAGGCGCAATCGTGCTCGACCTCACTCCAGTCGAAGCGGAAGAAGGCATGCTTGGCCTTGAAGTAACCGATCTGCAAGATGCAATAGACCTGGGCATGGAGACCAGGCCGGCTGCTGGCGAGCGCCAGTTCGGTTTCAGTCAACGCCAAGTATTCCAGCCGCTGGGCGTCGTCGAAGTCCGGCAGGCCGTACAGGGCTTCCTGCTCGGCGTCCGACAGGACGGTCAATCGTTCGCTCTTGGTCGTCATCGCGATGACGCTCCACGAGAGCCCGTCCAACCAACCCGTGCCAGGGTCTCGATCAGCGTGGTTCGCTTGACGCCGAAGTTGCGGCACACCGCCGCCTTGGACATGCCGCCATCGAGCGCAGCGACGATGGCCTCCAGCTTCTCGCCGGTGATCGCCTGCGGCCGGCCGCCGATCCGGCCGCGTTTGCGGGCGGCAGCCAGACCGGCGACGACACGTTCCTGGATCAAGGCGCGTTCGTACTGCGCGAGCGCGCCGAACACCTGGAACAGAAACTCGCCCGAGGGCGTCGTGGTATCCAGGTTCTCCGTCAGCGAGCGGAACGCCACCTGCTTTTCCTTGAGCGAGGTCACGATGGCGAGCAAGTGCGACAACGAACGGCCGAGCCGGTCGAGCTTCCACACGACCAACACGTCGCCAGGGCGAACGAATTCGAGCGCCCGCGCCAGGCCCGCGCGGTCGTCCTTCGCGCCGGAAGCATGATCCTCGAACAGATGCCGCGCATCGACGCCGACGGCGAGCAGCGCATCGCGCTGCAAGTTCGTGCTCTGGCGGTCGGAGTCCGACGACACGCGCATGTAACCTACCAACATAAGCGGAAAACCATTAAGACGAGGTTTCCGTATGGTAGCGTCTGGCGACAGAGTTTTCCGCACAATTTTGCGGCCACTCGGAGGTTGGTGCAGAGGACCGTTGAAGGCCTGTCGAAAAACAAATGTTTTCCGACAGGCCTTGGCCTAGCGCACGCCCGCCTTGCAGCGTTCTGTGAATAGCGCTTAGTAATGACGGCGTATATACTTTGTTAGTATCAAGTGGCAGGAGGCCCCGATCATGTCAAAACAAGCCGTTTTCACGATGAAGCTGGAGCCTGAGTTGCGCGCCGAGTTTATGGCCGAAGCCGAGGCGGCCCATCGCCCGGCGTCGCAAGTGCTGCGCGAGCTGATGCGCGAGTTCGTTCAGCGCCAGCGCGAGTCGCGCGAGTACGACGAGTTCCTGCGCCGCAAGGTCGAAGCCGGCCGGGCTTCGATGCGCGCTGGATTGGGGCGGTCGAACGATGAAGTTGAGGCCGAATTCGCCGCACGGCGTGCCAGTGTGGCGAGCCAGGCGTGAGGGTTGTTTGGACGCCCGAAGCGCAGCAAGACCGTGCCGATGTGTGGGACTACATCGCAGCCGACAATCCGCGCGCGGCGGCCCGGATGGATGAGATTTTCAGCGACGCGGCCGCCCGCTTGATCCAGCACCCCATGCTGGGCAAGCCGGGAAAGATTCCCGGGACCCGCGAGTTGATCCCGCACGAAAGCTATCGCCTGGTGTATCAGATCGACGGCGAAACGGTGTGGATACTGACGCTGGTTCATACTGCCCGCCTGTGGCCGCCTGTGCGCGATTAAGAGATGATCATGGCAACAATGAAACGGCGCGTTGACAGACTGCTTTCGAGCCAGACCGCGGTCGGCGGCAGGCGGCCAGAAGCAGTCACTCATCGCTCCGCGATGCCGAGCCAATTTGCTATCAAATTTTTTAGAATCCCCAGCTCGTAGCGCTACAGCACTCAATTGCAT
>NZ_JBNCAR010000056.1:0-8259 GCF_051280715.1 Thauera sp. AutoDN2
CGAAGGTGGCGTAGTTGAGCTGGCTTCTGGCGTGGAACAGCAGCGCGTACTGCATCAGCACGAGCAGGATGAAGAGCACGAGCGGGCCGGCGATGACGAGTTCGACCAGGGTCGCGCCGCGCTGAGAGGACGGCGTGTTTGTGACTCGGCGGGGGTGGATGAGCTTTGCAGTTGAAGCTTCGATCACGATGGATGCGCCGGGCGTGCGCCCGAGCCCGGCGAGCTTCGTCCGCGGTGAGCACCGAGGCGCGCTGCCCGAAGCGTGTGCGGTGCAGGGCGGCAATCCACCACTCATGGCGTCCACCCATAGCGCAGCAGGTGAAAGAACACCGGCGCGGAAAACGCCAGCGAGTCGACGCGGTCGAGCATGCCGCCGTGGCCTTCGATGAGGTGGCCCCAGTCCTTGACGCCGCGGTCACGCTTGATCGCCGAGAGCACGAAGCCGCCGAAGAACCCAAGCGTGTTGATGACCAGCGCGACGAAGGCAGCCTCGACCGGGCTGAAGGGCGTGATCCACCACAGCGCCGCGCCCATCACGGTCGCGCTCAACACGCCGCCGACCAGGCCCTCGACCGTCTTCGAGGGCGAGATCTGCTTCGACAGCGCGTGGCGGCCGAGCAGCTTGCCCCAGATGTACTGGAACACGTCGCTCGACTGCACGGTAAGCAGCAGGAACACGACCAGCAGCAGGTTGCGCCCCTCGTAGCCGGGGATCTCGAGCGTGAGCAGCGCGGGCACGTGCGACAGGCAATACGCGCAGATCATCAGTCCCCACTGGATCTTGGCGCTGCGCTCGAGAAAGCGCGCGGTGTCGGCGCCCAACGAGGCCGAGATCGGCAGCAGCAGGAAGGCGTAGACCGGGATGAGGATCGAGAACAGGCCGTACCAGCCCGCCGCGATCAGGTAGTACTGCAGCGGCAGGAAGACGTAGAAGCTCCAGATCAGCGCGCGGTGGTCACCCTTGCGCGTGGGCGCAAGCGAGACATACTCGCGCAGGCACTGGAACGAGACCAGCGCGAACAGGCCGATCACCGCCCACGCCCCGGTCCAGGTTGCGGCCGCGATCACCGCGATCATGATCCACCACGCCTTGAGGCGCGCGTTGAGGTTGTCGATGGTGGCGTGGGGGCGGTCGAAGCCGCTGCGCCACTTGAGCGTCAGGCCGATGGCGCTGGCCACGGCGAGCACGAGGAACACGGCGCCGAAGATGCGCACGAGGGTGGCGGAGACGTCCATGGTGGTCACGCGGCGGGTGGCGCGAGCGCGATCAGCGCCTCGCGGCTGCGGTTGAGGAAGCTGCCTCGCGCCTCGTCATCGCCCAGGCGAAGCGCGTCGCCGAAGTGCAGCGCGCACAGCAGGGGCACCGGGATGAAGCTGCCCTTGGGCATCACACGGCCCAGGTTCTCGACCCAGACCGGCACGAAGCGCAGCCCGGGACGCGCACGGGCGAGGCGGAAAATGCCGCTCTTGAAGGGCAGCAGCGCGTCGCCGACGTTGCGCGTACCTTCGGGAAAGACGATCAGCGACTCGCCGGCATCGAGCGCGGCGTGCATCGCCGCGAGTGGATCGGCGGCCGCATGCGCTGCGCCTCCGCGCTCGACCAGCACGGCCCGGAAGATGCGCAGCGCGACGTAGCGCCGCAGCCGGCTCGCGAGCCAGTAATCGGCGCCGGCCACCGGCCGCGTGCGCCGGCGCACCCTGGGCGGCAGCGCGGCCCATACGAGCAGGAAGTCGATGTGGCTGCGGTGGTTGGCGTAGTACACGCTGGGCTCGCCGGTCGGGTCGGGGGCTTGTGCGGCGTGGTGGATGGCGCGCGCGCCGGTGATCACGCGCGCAAGGCCGCACAGCGCGGCACCGAGGAGTCGTTCGATCTTCATGTCTGGCAGGGCGCTGCGAGCGGGATCGTGGCGCAGGGGGCGTGGGCAGCGAGCGCCTCGAGCGCGTGCAGGTGGGGCGGGTGGAGCACGATGCGCGGCCGGCGCGCACGGATGCGCGCGATGGCCTCTGCGGCGTCGGGCGCCCGACCGCTGAGGACGAGCCAGGCCGCGACCGCCGCCGCGCTACGCCCGTAGCCGAGGGCGCAGCACACCAGTACCGGGCCGTGTGCGCGCAGGGCCTCGATGCTGTGCGCGGCCTCGGCCAGCGCCGCCGGCGACGGCGGGACCAGGTCGAGCCAGGCGTGGTTGCGGTAGCGGGCCGCGTTGTGTGGCGCGCTGTGTGGCGCGGTGTGGGGCGCGGCGAGTTCGGCGGTGAGGTCCACCAGCGCCGGCAGGCGACCGTCGCTCGGATCGAGCCGTGCGGGCAGGGCGCCGAGCCAGACGTCGTCGCAGATCAGGTCACGATCCGGCCGCCGACGCGACCACAGGCGCTGGTTGATGCGTGCGCCCAGCAGGTACGGCGCCAGCAGCATGCGCACCGCGAGCGAATGGCGGCCGCTCGTCTTCTGCAAGCCGGCGCCACCTGGGCCGAGGTGAATCAGCGCGAGCAGCGCGAGGCTGACCGCCACCCAGAGCGACCACAGCCAGGCGCCGCCGGCCAGCGCCGGTAGCGCGAACACCGCGGCGCCGGCGGCGTAACGTGCGGCGAGCTGGCGCCGCCTGGTGTCCTGCGTCAGCCGAAAGCCGGCGAGCGGTAGGTCGCCCTCGTCGGGCCACAGCCACAAGGCCAGCGCACCGACCAGCGCGCCGGTGGGCAGGTCGATGAAGTGGTGCTGCCAGGTGGTCAGCACCGACACGCCGATCAGCAGCGCCCAGGCGTGGATGAGCCCCCGCCAGCGCGGCGGCGAATGGCGCACGAACTGCGCCCAGATCACCACGAGCAGGCCGATGTGCAGCGAAGGCGCCTGGTTGAAGGGCTGGTCGAAGGCGCGCAGCGCATCGAACAGCGGCGCAAACACCCCGGCGACCTCGGGTTGCCCGCCGCCGAAGCGCAGCGGAAACAGCACGAAGCACGCCACCGAGACCAACTGCACGCCGAGCAGGCGCCAGGCGAGACGATCGACCGCGCGCGCACTGCGGCAGAACAGGAAGGCGAGCCCGTAGAGCAGGTCGATCGACCAGTAGGGCACGATCGTCCACGGCACGAAGGGGATCGCCCGCTCCCAGTCGTAGCGGATCGAGCCCAGCTGCTCGAGCCCCGCCGCCCACTGGTTGGCGGCGCCGTAGCTGAGGAAGAAGAAGGGCCCCAGGAACAGCAGCCAGGCGATGCTGCGCCGCCACTGGATCGCGCCCGCGTCCCGCGCGCGCGCGCCGGCGCCCGACCCACGCGCCTCGCTCACGCGGCCAGCCTGCGTGCGACCGACACGGTGAAGATGCCCCACTCGTCGATGCGCTGCTCGAGCTTCTCGAAGCCGGCGGCGGCCACGAGCTGGTCGAGCTCCTGCTGGCTGCGCCGACGCATCACCCAGGCCTGTCCGCCGCGGTGGCTGGTGAGGGCACGGGCGATCATCTCGAGCTGCGGATGCCAGGGCTGGCCGGTGTAGATCAGGTAGCCGCCGGGCAGCACCGCTTGTGCCAGCCCGGCAAGCGAGCGCTCGAGCATGCCGTTGTCGGGGAACAGCTCGTACAGCCCCGACACGATCCCCAGACTCGGGCGCGGCGCGACCGCGGCCACACTGTCCGCGTCGAAGGCATCGCCCTGCTCGAAACCGACGCGCGCGTGCAGGCCTTTCGCGGCGATCAGCTCCTGTCCTTCGCGCACGTTGAGCGCGCTGTAGTCGCGCAGGCGTGCGCTCACCGCCTCGTGCGTGCTGCTCTCGAGTGCGTCGATCACGTAACGGCCGTGCCCCGCGGCGATATCCACAATCTGCAAGGGCTGCCCGTCGGCGTGCAGCCGGTCGAGCGTGCGGTGGATCAGCTCCTGCAGGTGAAGCTTGCGCTGGCGGATGCCGCGCCAGCCGATGGCGTCGAGGTAATGGCGGTCGATCATGCGCCCCAGCGGCCCGTGGCCGGCAGGCCGGTCGCGATACACGTAGTCGAGCGTGCTGCCCGAATCGAAGCCGGTCTCGAAACCCAGCCGGATGCCGTCCGAAACACGGCTGGCGAGCTTCAGCCCGGCACGATAGCCGCGCCAGAACAGGCCGCGCGGGCTCAGTGCCGGCAGCGGCTGCGCGAGCGCGCGTGCCTCGTCGAAGCTGTGGCCGCGCTGGTCGCAGGCGCGTAGGTCGAGCGCGGCCGCCGGCTGCGCGAAGCGCTCGAGCACGAAGCGTCGGATGTGGGTCATCGCCTGCGCCCGCTCACGTTCGCCCAGCGTGTCGTGGAAAAAGCCGTCGAGGACGTGCTTCTCCTTGATCGGCGCGCCCAGCTTGGCGAAGAAGCGATGCTGTGGCCCGTGATGCACCACCCAGTCCGCGCCGGAGATCAGCAGTTGCGTCGGCGCGGTGATCGCCTGCGCGTCATCGACGATGCGCCGTGCGGTGTCGTGCAGGCCGAGCAGCATGTTCACCGAGATCGCGCGCGCAATCAGCGGGTCGCTGTCGTACGACGCCTGGCGTGCACGATCGTGGGTGAGCAGCTTCGACTTGACGTAGCTATTGACGAAGAAATTGCCGCGCAGCTTGTGCATCAAGGCCAGCCCCGGGCGGGCGAACGGCACGTAGAGCTTGATGCTGAAGGCTGGCGAGGCGAGCACCATGGCGCGCACCGGCGGCGCATAGTCATGCACCCAGGCCGCCGCCAGCACCGCGCCCACGCTCTGCCCGAGCACGACGAGCTCGGGCGCGGCCACGCCATGCTGGTCGCGGATGTGATCGGCAAAGGTCTGCACGTCGCGCACCGAGGTGCCGACGCTGGGCGAGTGTCCGCGTGCTCCGGGGGACTTGCCGTGCCCGCGTGCGTCCCACGCGAGGAAATCGAAATCCGGCAGATCCAGCTCGTCGACGATGTGGGCCACCCGCCCCGAATGCTCGTGGCCGCGGTGCAGCAGCATGATGGCCCCGCGCCGCGTACCCGTGGCCGGCCAATGGCGATAGAAGAGCTGCTCGCCATCGTGAGTGGCGAAGTGGTGTTCGGCGCAGGGGCGCTGGCTGATGGTCATGATCGGGCTGAGTCGGAGTGAGTCGGGGTGGAGTGAGTCGCGTCCGAGCCGGGCGCGCCGCAGTGCGCTGCGCGCACGCCGTTGCGGACCCGGTTGATCGTGTTGATGAGGATGGCGAACCCGATGACCGGCATCAGCCAGAAGGTCCAGCCCGGCAGGCCGCCGAGCAGTCCCACGGCGAGCGCGAGCGCCCCGAACACGAAGGCCCGGTCGCTCTTGCCCATGGGGCCGTCATAGCGCCGCGGCGCACCGACCATGGGCCCGAGCGCACCCGCCATCTCGGAAACTGTCGCCAGAAAGATCACCGCCCCGACGCTCGCCCAGCCGAAAGGCGGCACGAACACGAACGGCAGTATCAGCGCGGCATCGGAGACCACGTCGGCCAGCTCGTTGAGATAGGCGCCGAGCGCGCTCTGCTGGCCGAACTCGCGCGCGAGCATGCCGTCGATGGCGTTGAGGGCCATGCGCAGGAGCATCCAGGCGGGGAGCAGCAGGAAGAGGGTGGTGCGTGCCGGATCGAGGGCGAGCAGGGCACCGAGCGCGACGGAACCGAGCAGCGCGGCGGTGGTGACGATGTTTGCCGTGACGCCGCGGCGTGCGAGTCCTGCCACCAGCGGGCGCAGCAGGGACTGGAAGGCGGGCTTGAGTTGGTAGAGGGTGAGGGGCATGGGCCGACGGGGGAGAATGGCGGCGCATGATAGCATCAAAATGCTAAACGCATACATGATGAATGCGTAGAAGTGGCAGGCCTGTGCGGGGCGGTCCTTGGAGTTGCCTAGGGGGTGAAGTGGAAAGTGATGCTCGAAGTGCGTGAGATTGACGTCCTGTCTGACGCAAAGGGGAATCAACAAGGATCTCGGCGCTTCGATAGGCCGGTGCAGCGTGCTTTATCTCGGCTGATACGTCTGCAGTTTCGGCGCAGCCAGTTTAGGCAGGAGCGCGTCAAGCCCGCCACGTGGAAGCCCCACCGCTTGCCATGCCGAGCCATCGGCTTGCCGATACAAAACGAGCGGGGTGGCGCCAAACAAGCCAACCCAGAAGCGTCGATTGCCATTCAGTTGCACTTGCTCCGAAGGAGTGATGTCCTGGGCCGCTTCGATTGCCCCTTCCCAGGCTGCATGGTCAAACCCTTTGCCATAGTTTCGACCCAATGCCGAATACGGATCAGCGGCGCGCAACAGTGCTACGGCGCGAGCGGCGCTGGAAGGTTTCATGTAGGCCACGGGCACCCAAAGGCTGGCAAGGCTGCGGCGGGGGGTGGTGTCGAACCATGCCCACAATGATGCGCAGGCGGGACAGTTGGGGTCGACGAAAAAGATTATCTGAGTCAGTTCATCAGGATTGGCAAGCTTGAGCCCATCGAGCCTCTGCGCGGCAAGCCAAGTGGCGAACGGTCTTTCTCCCTTCATGGGTGTTGCGCCAACAAGCATCTTGGCCGTAACGGGAAAAGCGAAGCCGATAGACAGCGCACCAAGAAAATGGCGGCGGTTCAAGGCAGTCTCCCGTGTTGCGGCTTGCCGGCTGGTCCGGGCGTGATTAGGTAAATGCGATTCTTGGCTCCAACCGCCAGGGCTCCGCTAGGGCTAAAGGCAATGGAACCCGTGAGCTCTCCATGCTTGAACTGGGCGATAACGACACGGCTGGCATCCTTGCGCAGGCTGGACAAGCCAGAATCGCCGATACGAATGACGCGGTCGGGCTCTTGTTTGCCTTTGCCTTGCTCGACGGCGTAGATGTAGCCATCTGGGCCGGTGATGCCGTATTGGTCCGTCACGTTCAAATAAACGTCAGGGTTATTCAAGCTCAACGGTTCTTCAATTCTTTCAATCTTCCCGTTTCTCTTGTAGCGGCACCAACTCTTTTCAGACGGGCTGTAAAGGATGATCCAGTCACCATCAGAGCGCAGAGACGTAAATTGGGGGTCGAAGTCGCTTGAATTAATCATATCAAGCTCATTACGGAAAACCTCACCCTTTGGGCTTGTCATTGCAAGGAATGTTTTGTCCCCAGTTTCAGCGTCGATTTCATAAGGAAGTGCCCCGTTCTGCATAGTCAGGAGCCTGCCTCTGCTCGTGAGGATTAGGCCCTCGAAGGTGTTGTACATCGGCTCAGGCTGGCTCCCGCCGTCAGGTGTTACGTATCCCATCACTCCCGACCGGACTATCACCTTGCTGCTGCCACTCGGATGGATGGCAACGATCGCGTCCTGATTGTCGCCGATGAAGTAGAGCGTGCCATCCGGTGCATACTCGAGCGTCGGGTAGTCCAGTTCTTTGACCAATATTTCTGGCTTATCATTTTCCTGGCTTCCTGCCCTTAGTCGAAGAAGTGCATTATCATCGAGCGATGGCTTTTCCTTTCCGATAAAGTGATGGCGCACATCGTTTAATGGATAAACTAATTGCGCGGCTTCGGCTGAATCAGCGGGGGCAGCCTGAACCAGATCAAAATGGTGGTTAAGACTCTCGTCATCTGTGTTGCAGCCACTCAGAGGTACTGATACACAGATTGCGGCGATAGCCCAATTGAATTTAGTGTGCATTAGTTGCATACCTCTGTTTTTTTGTGATGCTGGTCGTAATATCGCTTGTAGATTGGCCAGACCATATCCGCATAACCAGAAGAGCCGTTCCACGCTTGGGCCGCCTTCCTGACCCATCTCTCAGTTTCGGCATCGTTCGGGTTAGCATGTTTTTCGTCATAGCCGTATTTAGGCAACTGGAACATTTGTTTGACTGCCGAAGTATGACAATCAGTTGTTGCGAAGAAGTCCATCAGACGCGTGTAAAGAGTGGTCGGTACGCCCGCGAACAAGGCATAGTTGCCGAATGTGTTGGCGGCTTCCGCCCAGATCGGGGTCTTGCCGTGGAGGCCAGTCACATACGGTTTTATTCCTATTTTTATCAACCCATTATTCTGCATTTTTAATCGTTTTAGAAGTGACAAATACTCTGAAGTTGGCGCTAGGCCTAAACCATCGGCACTGATGATTTTGCCTTTGGTGTCAGTTCCCCATGCCTTCATCTTGTCACCTACCATCTCCTTCCACTTTGCCTCAATGATCTGGCGCAGCCGCTCCCAAGCTGCCATTCGTCCCCACATTTCTTGCCATTCGGCCTCGCTGTCTGCCCTCTAGGTCAAGATGGTTGTCGCCTCGATAGAATCTGAAACCCGAGGGCGATAACGGAAGAAAGAAGTGGCCAGGTACGGACAAGCATTCAAGGA
>NZ_JBNCAR010000057.1:0-8231 GCF_051280715.1 Thauera sp. AutoDN2
TTGAGAGGGTTCACAAGATGGCTGCATAACCTATTGAACGTGAACCACTTTTTCGGCAAATTTCAGAAAGGCCATGTCATTCGAGTGCGATGGCCCTGGCCGCGAGGGCCAGTGGACCGACAATCAGGCCCACTGCCCACAGTCCCTTCCGATCCAACACCATCGTTCTCATTAGCCTTCTCCAGGCGGCTCGTACCTCGTGCACTTTGTGACCGTCAAAGCCTGGCTGCGCGGATGCTCACGTCGACTTCGCCGCCCCAGACCATCCCACCGCAGGCTGGCCGTCCATGCAACGCGATCCGACGCATGGAAGGAGCAAACTCGCACCGTCCAATTCCCTGAACCGCCGAGGCAACTTGCGCCCGCGCTCCGCGTGACTCACCACGTCCTCGGGGCGCAACTGGATCAATTTCACCTCGCTACCGACCGGCACGCGCACGGTCACATCGCGCTCTGCCCACCCGCCGCGAGAGTATTCAGCCGTCACCACACAGAGCGCCGTGTCGGGCAATAGCCGCACTGACACTTCCTGCCACTTCAATGCGGCGTACCCAGTCGGTGTGAGGACCAGGTCCGACGTCTCCTACCCCGGCTCCTTTGCGACCCACATGAATCCAAGGACGAGGCCAGCAACAAATCTGATCAGCCGGATGACTAGAATACTGTTGCGATCGATAGCCGTCTCACGCCCCCTAAGTCACCTCGAGCAGGGGAACTCAGTCAGTCTAATCTGCCAGCGTGATACTGATGCGGCTCGGCGCTCATTGTCTCGGCTACGATCTCACGTAGTTCCCCGCCGGAGAACCCCAGACGCGCCGACATCGTTCCATAGGCCTCCTGACTCATCAATGAGTTGCTGCAGGGTGTAACGGCCTCTTCGATCCAAAACAGCCCCCTCAAGTAGACATTAGTGCCAGGCAACGTCGCCCGAGAGGTTCGGGATGCGTAGCCCCTGCACGATTCGCAATGCCCGAACTAGAACCAGGACGCGGCGCGTCTCGCCGGATGGATGCCCCCGCAGTCGCAGTCGACCATCCGATGGCCAAGACCCGAACCTGGACCGGCAGCGATCCGCTCCCTGCTTGCGACGACTCGCATTGGCGTGAGCCAATCCCACCGGGCGTCCTGCGATGCGCGCTTGTATGCCCCACGACCTACGCAGATAGGACAAAGCCATCGCTCAACAGCATGACAACGTAGTCGCGACCGCTGGCATTGGCGTACTCATGACACTTCCTGGCTGGACGCCTCCTCCGGGCCCCTTCTGCCATCGGGCTCCGAGAGCTGCCGGTAGATCTTCGATTGCCAGGTGACCGGAAAGCCGGAGCCGATGATCTCTGACGTACTGTACCGCCGCGCCTCGTTGTTCACGCTTGCTTGTTCATCGATCAAGTGCAGAAACCGCCGTTCGACACGCGCAAGGGCCCCATCCACCCCATGAAGGTGAACGTGTTCCCGCAGGGCCTGCTTGGCCTCCTGCATCCGTTTTCCATCACCGATCAGGGCTGCCTCCCGAACCAGGCCGACTAGCGCTGCCAGTGCGTCCATTCCAGGTCGGGCTACCAGCGGGGGTATCTCCTCGTTGAAGGGTCGATACATCCTCGCATATGTGCTTGCGAGGCCCTTACGCTCGAAAAGCTGCCCGGACACATCTCGCGGTAATCGCAGCAGGGCCAAGTGCACCAAGGTCAGGGGGTCGCCGGCAGCCTGAGTTCGCGGGCGCCCCCGCTTCGGCCGCACTGCTTCGTTGAACGCCTCCCACTCTTGTACCTGTTGGCTGTCGCCCTTCGCCATCGCCTCATCGATCCAGACCTGAGGAATGCGCCCCATGCGAGCGATCCATCGCGGCGAGGACCGAATTGGCTCCCACAGCAGATCAAAGACGGGGTGAAAGAAGCGGTAAGCAACGCCGGGAAATTCCAGCTCGGCGGCGAAGAGCCAGGACGGCTGCCCCCGCTCAGTCCCGTCGACGGCAGGACAACGGCGAAGGAGGAAGTAGTCCCGCACTGAGTCCGGTGACGGCGCAGTCAAGCCATTTTTCTCGTACTGATTTCGCCTGATGCGGCGCTCCAGGCGGCCCACACTGAGCCCCGTGTCCTGGCGCAGGCTGCCTAGACAGTAGGCTGTTCGCATGAGCAGGCCCACGTTCTTGATGCGATCCATCATTCCCTCTGCGCCACGGTGGATCACCGAATATTCGCGCAAAACTGACCACTACCGAAGCTCAAGAAAAAATGTTCTAGTGGCTTTTTGGGATTCCAGCGAGCGATTGCGTGTATGACGCCAGAGCACCTTTTCGGGCAACTCCTTGTGGCCATGCGGGCTGAGAGACGGCAGTCCCAGAAAGCGCTCGCGCTCGATGCAAGACTGGACCAATCGCACCTTGCAGGGATTGAGCGTGGGCGACGAGCCCCGCCAAGCAAGCCAGTGCTGGATAGGCTTTGCAGCGCCCTACACATCGACGACGCCGAGTTGAACACCCTGCTCAGAGCAATCGCTTTGACCAAGTTCGCTCGCGAACTCAAGGGGGATCAAGATTTTGTTGAGGCAGTCGTGAGCTTTGCGCTCCGAGAGGACCCCACGATCTTTCGCAGGGCGAGTACGAGCCGCGCGCAAACGAAGTAGGCCCGACATCTAACCGCTATCTGAATAGGAGAGGCACCCACTTACAGAGTGGCACAGAAAGCAAAAAGCGCCCGGTCTGCCAACCGAGCGCTTTCCTAACTGGGGATGGGAATCCCCTGTACATCTGAGCAATGTCAGGTTACGGACGCGGCCAGCGTCTGTCAATCCCCCATTCCCGCCGTATTCATCGCACAGCCCCGAGCGAGGAGATCGCACGGGCAGACGAACCGGGAGATTGACAGAAATGCGTACGACGAAACGCTTCACGCCCCACATTCTCGAGCGCTATCGCGCATTGGGGCGCGGCACCGGCACATTTGAGCAGTACATCCCCTGGCATCGAGTGAGCCGCAGCGACCCTGCAAGTCGGGGTCGGTCGCATTTGCTTATGTGGCGCGGACGCTACCGCGAGCTATTGAGCGACGGCGAGCTGATTGCATTCTTTTTTGCGACACGACTTCTTGCCCCCGGTGACGATCTACGCGAGCAATTTCCTCTCTCGCTCGGCACCGCCGTACACGAGTTGGCCGCGTACGACGCCCGGTTTGCGTCCCTGAGCCATCCGGGTACCCTTGAAATTGCCGCCGAACTTGGCATCGGTCACCCGCAATGCCACGGGGACGGCCTGCACGCCCCCTGGGTGATGACCACCGACCTCCTGCTAATGCGCCGGGCGGCAGATGGCAAGCGCTCGCTGCTCGCTGTGGCCTGCAAGGACAAGGGGACGCTCAGTAGGCGTTCAGAGGAGCTTCTCCGGATTGAACAAGCCTACTGGGCAAGGCGCGGCGTGGCTTGGTTACTGGTCACCCCGCACCTTTACGAACCCCTTGTCGCGCAAACCCTGCAGCGCACTTGGCCCTGGGCGCTCGGCACGCCTGCCTGCAATCGTGCCCTCGAGCTTGCATGCGCAGCCGTGCATCAATGGTATGGGCATTCGCTGACATTCACACTCCAGCGCATCACCGACGCACTGGGCGACAGTGACGTTGCCCAGCGGGCGCTGTGGCAATCCATCTGGGCAGGACGCCTCGCGGCGGACCTTCGACGAGGGTGGCGCCAGCACATCCCACTACATCTCCTGCCGCAAGCCGATTTCGACGCCCTCAACCCGATTCTCAACGGGAGGTCAGCATGGATCTGATCCATAACGCCGCGATTCGAATCACGACTGGGCTGTTCGAGGGGCTCTACCGCGTTCTCCTCGACGAACCCAGTCTTGGCAAGACTGCCCTGATCAGACTCGATCCGCCGCACGAGGCCAACTCCAGGTCACGCGGCGGGAGGAAACGCCTCCCACACACAAAGACTCCGCGCAAGAATGCGCGCGCTCCGCTCCTGGCGACTGTTCTCTGGCTCGACCGAGATGAACTGCTCAACCAAGGGGATTCAGGCGAGGCGTTCAACGTGGAGTTCGAAATGCCGAATACCCCCGCGCGCGCCCTGAGCGAGAGATCAGCAACGCATCATCGCAATCGTCAGATCGCCGCAGCGCCATTCCTTGACGTGACGACCTTGCGGGATGGGCTTCTGAGCGAGAGCGGCATCGCGAATCTGATCAAGGATGCGATGAAGGCCAGCGGGCTCGGCCGATCGGCCGTCTACACCATATTCTCGCTGCTCTGCCGCTACGGGTTTTCTGAGCGCAGTCTGACACTCGGTTTTCTCCGCTGCGGCGCCCCGGGCAAGCCTCGGCCCTGCGATCCAGAAGGTCGCAAGAAGGCCGGCAGAAAGACCACCAAACAACGAGTTGCTCGCGCGTACGGGATCCTTCTTCCGCCCGACCAACCGGGGACAAGCGCGGAATGGCGAGCCCTCATCCTAGCGGCGGACAGAAAGATCCCCACCCCAAAGCCTCCAATGTCGCAGCGGGTCACACAGATCATCGATAGTGCCTTCGTGAAGCGCTATCACCAGGCGCCCGACGGGACGCTGGTATCTGCCGACCTTGAGCGCGGGAGTTATCCCAACCGCAGGCAGATACGGCAGGTGCTCGAAGTCGGAATTCCCCGGCTGCAGCGGTTCATCGACGCCACGACCAAGGGCCACTACCAACGCGCCCTGCGAGGTCTGCGGGGGTGTAGTCGGCAGGGGGTTGCCGGGCCGGGGCACACGTGGGCGATCGACTCCACCGTCGGCGACATCTACCTGCGCTCGTCGGTCAATCGTGCATGGATCATCGGGCGCCCCATCGTTTACATCATCGTCGATGTCTGGTCGACAGCCGTCGTTGGCTACTACGTGTGCCTCGCGGGACCAAGTTGGGACATGGCAAAGCTCGCCTTGTTCTGCGCGGGATCGGACCCCGCACTAATCGGGGATCTTTGGGGCTATCAGCCCCTGTTCACACTCAAACCGGCGCCCTCGTTATGCGCGCGACTCTTGTGTGATCGCGGGGAATATCTGTCTCAGGCCGCCAAGCAGACCGGTATCGAACTGCTTCCGAGCGAGAGCTATACGCCCCCATATCGGCCCGACATGAAGGGGCTCGTCGAGGTCCTCCATCGAATCGCCAAGGATAAGCAGTACCCCTTTACCCCCGGAGCGATCGATGCACGCAGGGTGGAGTACGAGTTACGGCGGTTCAACCCCAATGAGGCGGCCCTCACTGTTCGCGAGTTCGTGCACCTGCTCGATGTGCATTTCACCGAGTACAACCTCGCAGCATCTCGGGATGGTGATCTCGATGCACACATGAAGGCTGACGGTGTCGCTCCGTGCCCTGCAGGCCTGTGGCATTGGGGGCACGAAGTCGGGATTGGATACCGCCGAGCCGTCTCGAAGACCGACCTGGTTACGGAATTGCTACCGAGCGCAAGTGCGCGAATCAGGCGCAACGGGATCTTTTTCGCGGGGCGTCACTACGAATCCGAGTTCGCAGACGATGCCCAGTGGTCTTCAGACGCTCGCGCATTCGGCGGCTGGAACATCCCGTGCAACTATTTCCCTGGATCTGTATCGCGTCTCTGGACGCCTAAACCAGACGATACCGGGTTGCTCGAACTCATGCTCGCTGACCACTCGACCGCTTCCCATGAACTCACGATGGACGAGGTCGCGGATGCCGAGGCGTTCTACAGGATCGATGCGCCGGACCGCGAACACCAGCGCAATCTGAAACTGCTCTCGGGCCGAGCGCGGCGACAGGAAATCATCGCCAGCGCAAAACGGCTCACCGCCGAGGCGGTTGAACACGCTGGCGGGCCAATACCAACCATGACCGAAGCGCGGGAGCTGGAGCGCTCAACCAGCCCTGTCCCCCCGTCAGCCCCAATCCAAGAAAGTGGGCATCTTCCCATTGACGGGTATGACGAAACCTATCTGGACACGATGCGCCAGATCCTGGAGGGGATGGACCACGCAGAGGGCCATGATGAGTAGAGCAGACTCTGAAAGCCCATATGCAGGGAACATTCTGATCGAGGGGCTTGGCCCCATCCTCACGCGACAGGAGGCGTATCGCGCCCTGATATACCTACCCACCCCGCCACAGAACGCCGCGGACATCCCGCACCACCTCAGACTGCATCATCTGTTGTCGCTGCGCGATCTCCATATTCCAAGTGGCGAGAGTGCGCGCGTACAGCAAACGGTTGATCTGATGACCCGACAGGGTTACCGATACCGCGACCCCACCCAAGCAAAGACGTGGGGCCACGTCGGCGGGGAACACGGGGCGCACAAAACAGCTCGCGCCCCGGCAATGGCCGCACTGGTCGTCGGCCATTCCGGCACGGGGAAGACGGAGTCGATCCTGCGCGCGTTGAACTGCTACCCAACGCAGGTGATCACACACGCCAGTTTCCCGCGGCTTGTTGGCGAGCACCACCAGATGGTCTCGTTAAGTGTGGATGTACCTGCGAGCGGACGCAGCGCAGACCTGGCTGCTAATCTGATGACAGCATGGGACATTGCCATGGATAAGGCGGGTCTCGGTCCGAGCATGCGCTTTGCAACCAACCTTGCGCGCGAGCGACGCGATGGCCAGCGAATGTTGGATGAGTGGAGGCAGGTCGCCCTCTCACACTTTCTGGGCATCCTGCATCTCGATGAAGTACAGAATTTCTTCAAGCTTGCGACCCTCAAGCGGCGGCGTAGCAAGCTTGACGAAGGTGCAGAACTCTCCATCGTCGAGGACCAGTGCCTGCGCTGGATTCTCACCCTTCTCAACACCTGGGAGATCCCCGTCATCCTGTCTGGCACACCCGATGGCGTCGGGGCCTTGACCAAGCGAATGAGCACGATCCAGCGCATCGTAGGCGGTGGCTATCACCACCTCTCACCGTTCAAGAGCCCGGACCACCCGGATTTCAAGGACCTCTTCTTCAGGCAGCTTCTGCGGTACCAGTACGTCAAGCATCCGGTGTCGGATCCTGACGCATTGCGTCATCTGGTAATCGAGCTGACCGCCGGCGTGCCGCGCCTGATCGTCGCACTGTGGTTTGCTGCGCACCGAGTGGCGCTCGAACGCACGGACGACAGCCTGCGTTTGGAGGACTTTCAAAAGGCCGCCTCCCGTTATCTCGCGCCGGTACAAACCGCTGTAATCGCGCTCAGGAGCGGAGACCCAACAAAGATGATGCGCTTCGAAGATCTGATGCCGTTTGACGACGGTTTCTGGGCGACCCTCTGGAGTGCCTCATGAAAATCGTGATCGGCTTCAACGCGCCCTCGGCACGAACAGGCACCAGATAGGTAATCCACACACCGACACCGTGACCAGTGGCCGTCGCCCACAAGCGGACATCGTCATGATCGCTGGGGCTCGCTCCTCAAACCCGCCATCTGTTCAAACGCTTGGCGCAGCGACATGCCCGCGATCCTCAAAGCAGCTTCGAAGCGCTTCAGCTCTACACCCGATCTCTGAATCGCCTCGGAGATCGGGAGATCCTCCATGTAAAACAACCTCACTGCCTCGAGCAGTGGCTCATCAAGGTCGGGCAGCCCCATCGCGGCAAGCCGCGCCTTGCAGGCTTCCCGCTGGACCTCCTGCCTAGGAAGAAAGGCTGCGTAGAGCCCTCTATTTCTTACATAAGCGCGAGCAAGCCGTGACCGCCCAATACGGCTCCGCCGCACCTCAGAGTTCTCGACCTCAGTTTCGGAGGGACAGGACGCGAACAACTCAGCAACATCCTCTTCGCGATCCGCAACAGAGATCGCGAGCGCCAACAAATAACCGGGACCATAGAGTTTTGAACGACCGAGGAAACCGCTCAGGCTACCTGATACAGACTCCTGAGCCGTCCTGCAGAATCCAGGCACGACTTCCCGCATCCATACTGCGGAAAACCGATCCTCCAGCCTAGCCTGAATCTCGGTTTGTGCCCCGAGTGCGCTCGTGACATCCATCTCGCTCACCAGCAGCTTCTTGAGCCGGGCATATGCAATTGAGCTGGATATTGAACACTGATTCTCACCCAGATCAGTGTAGGTCTGCTGGAAATAGCGCTCGCTGTCCCGCAAAAGGCTGCTGACACGATAGGGCTCGCGATCCAATGCTTCCGAAGGAAGTGAGCTGCCCCACGGATTTCGTCTTCCAACGTAGTCGTCGTACGATCGACGCAAAGACAGGAAGAACGACATGAAGCGCATCCCGAAACAGGAATACA
>NZ_JBNCAR010000058.1:0-8070 GCF_051280715.1 Thauera sp. AutoDN2
CGAACACTTCGAGGCCCTCCTGCCCTGGAATCTCAAGGCTGAGCAGTTGATCACGGCGTAGCGAGCCCGGGGAAGATGGGGTTCGTGGAGCGCTTACGATTATCTGGGTCGATTTGCTCCCCGGAAAGGAGAAGGGGATTGCGTTCCAGCAATCGCTGGAGCTCCTTGTTTTCATCTTTGCATTTCACTCGTTCCAGTTCACTGGTCTGAGCATTTTTGTTCATCAGGTAAACTTTACTCATATGACTTTGTCGCAGAAAGGTAATATGACCTTCAGTACGCCCATCATGTCTTAGCTCTGAAAGAAAATACTTATATTGTGTAGATCTACGGTACATCTCGATCTCGTTGCTCAGTGAGGACGTCCTCTCGGTCCGTGGAGGAGAAATCAAGCCATCGAAGGACAGGCTGCACGGGTACGTTAGACGTTTGAAATGAAGAACAGCGCGGGCAGGACCATTGCTATGTCAGCTCGCTGAATCGCAGTTGGCAATGCAGCTAGACGTCGGTCAAGTGGTTGGCGGTGACTGTAGGGAAACCCTAAGAAGCAACTACGCCCTCTTGAGAACTTCTAATGGCATCTTGCGAGGAATCAACACATGGTGAGTTGATCCTAACTGCACCACCAGCCACTGGAAGAAATAGCCAACGCTCAACCACTTTTCTTCCGCTCGCCCGCTCTACTGCATCCGCGTAAGCGATCATCTGAGCCCCGTACTCGCCGGCCAATTGATCCCAATGGTCCGGTGCCAACTGACTGGACTTGTGATCGATCAAGACCCACCCTTCATCGGTCTCCAGCAGGAGATCGATTCGCCCATTGAGCACCTGCCCTGATGGCAACATGCTCTGCACAGCAATCTCTGCATGAGGCTTCGCATTGGGCCACCGGCTGGCGGCCCAGTCATGAAGGGCATTGATCTGATGCAGCACCGCGGCGGGGTTGAGATACGCCTGTACCTCGAAGCCAGCAAGGATGTCCTCGACTTCGCGCACGGTCAGCGTCTGGTGCTGGTCGGTGAAAGACGCTGCAATACACGCATGGACCGCCGTTCCAAGTACGCTCATGTCAGCACCACTCGCGACGGGAATCCGCTCGCCGACCCTGCATTTCTCAAGGACAGTCGCCGCATCCTTTAGAGCTGAAGACGGGTTGAAGCTGAGCGGCAACCGGTCCGCTACGTCTCCTAAGCCGTCAAACCAATACATTAGCTCCGACGCTCCTCGCTCCGACCTTTCCGGCGCTTCCACCGGGTCGAGGGCCCATCGCTCCACCGGAATGCAATCACCTGATGGCAGCGTCACTACATCACCGCCCTCGTCCCCGAGTAGCCACGGTGCGTCAACGCAGTCGAGCCACTCTCCAGTCAGCTTCCGGCTGGATCTCGCCAACACGAGGAGATCCCGAGCTCGGGTCATGCTTACATAGAGCAGGCGCTTGTTCTCTTCGACCGCTGACTTTCTGAAACCTTCGGCGATCGGTGTAAGCGCGATCTCGTCCGCTACAGCGATCTTTCGTTGCAGGCCGAATGGCCAGGGCCAATAGCGGATGAATCGGTCTGACAGCGGCTTCTGGACATCGAAGTCCGCGCCCGATCGCGCGGAGATCGACCACAGCCTGTCCTGAACGTCCTTCGCAAGGTCCGTGAGAACAACGACTGGCCATTCAAGGCCCTTGGCAGCATGGTGGGTCATCACCTTAACCGCATCAATGGCCGGCTCGGCCAGCATGTCTTGCTGCTTATCGGCGATCTCACCAAGCCAAAGGATGAGACCGGATATGGTGGCTGCGTGCTGACTGCTGCGGCAAAGATCCTCGTACTGTTCGGCAAGTTGAATCAAGGCTTCCAAGTTGGCGAGCCGAGTACGAACAAGATCTGGATCTGTCGTCCAGCGGATGACCTTGTCAGGTAGGGAGCAGGCGGCGACCACTGTCGCCAGGGCTTCTCGCGGAGCAAGCACCGGTAAGGAGGCTCGCAATGCGGCGATCGTTTCCAGCACCGGGTGGGACGGATGCCCCTCGACGGCCCTTTCGAGCCAATGATCGGCCTCACCATCTTTCGCCAGATACCTCAACCGATCCGCCACCCATACTTCGGGCTCGAGGCAATCAGCCAAGGAAACGATTTCAGCCGTCGCAACCGTATCTCCGGGATCGTTCAGACGTCGCAGGCAGGCCAGCGCCAAAGTGGCTTCGGGTGTCGCCAGCAAACCAGGTTGAGACGTCGCGGCGGGAATGCCTTGTGCGGACAAGGCGGCCGCAATTGACTTCACCCCCTCATGGGAGCGCGACAGGATTGCAACATCGCCAAAGCGAACTGGGCGAAGTGCCTTGGTGCTCTTGTCGTGGATGATGTAGCCAGAATGGACCAGTTTGCGTACGCCGGACGCCAACGCGGACGCTTCAAGGCCAGCATTCCTGCCGCCCAGAATCCAGTTTGCCAGCGCTACGTTGCTTAAGGACTCCTGGCGCTCTGGCTTGAGCTCGACTTCTTCCTTCGGCAATGAATCTTCGAACGCGTGAGTAAAAACCGCATTTACAGCCGTTACGAGTTCGGGACGTGACCGCCAGGATGAAGGCAGAACTTCCTTAGTGCCCCCCATACCCGGCAAAGCTTTGAGAACTGCCTGCATGAGCGCCGTATCACTACCCCTGAATCCGTAGATCGCCTGCTTGATGTCACCGACCCAGTACACCTTCTTGGCAAAGCGGGCCAACTTCAGAAAGAGTGCAAGCTGGATTGGGCTCGTATCCTGAAACTCATCAACCATCAGGAGATCGAGTTCGTCGGCGAGCACAGCCTTTACGTCAGGATGTTCGAGCAGGCCAAGCAACTGGTGCTCCTGGTCCGCAAAGTCGAGAACACCGAGTTCCTGCTTCAGGGACTGATAGTTCTCCAGGGCCTTGGCTGCAAGGTCGAAGATGAGTTCGAGATAACTTCGCAGGTCTGCATGTAGCCCACTATGCTCGGCGACACGCCCAGCCAAGTCGGCAATCGGATCAATGGTCTGGCGCAACGCCACTTCAGGCGCTTCTTTAGCAACTTTGACCCGGTCGCTCCATGGCGCGGCCTGATGCGCAAGGTTATGGGCAAACCTCTTGATAAGCTCAAGGTAGGCGTTGGTGTTCTTCTTCCCACCCGCCACCGCGGCGGCCTGAATCGCCGGCAAAACTGACTGGATAGCAGTCTGCAGAGCGTCATCGAGGTTCTGGTTTGTCGCCTTTGGAAAGTGCCCTAGAAGGTCGTCTGCATTTGCCCTAGCAAAGCCGGGAACCTTGGCAAGGGGGATGTCGTTGGTACGGATTTGGTTGACCAGAGACTGCAAGGCATCCTTCCAGTCATCCTCCAGTCCCAGGCGGCGAACCAGACCGAGCAGCTGATTCATTGCCGGCGGATCCAGGACCGCATCGATCGCCCGGCTCAGCAGGAGGGTGGCCTGGGCCTCTTCCAACACCTGCTGCTCGGTCGAGATGCCGGCCTCAAACGCAAAGCGGGCGATAAGCTGACCGCACACGCCGTTGACCGTACCGATCAGCGCTTGCCCCATGGCATTCGCGAGACCGAAGCTTCCCTGTTGAAGCAGATGTCCGCGCACCCGCTCCCGCAACTCTGTCGCCGCCTTCTTAGTGAATGTTGTCGCGATGACACCCGACGGGCGTACATCCCCAGCGGTCAACTCGCGGTGCAGCAGTTCGGTCAACCGATGCGTCTTGCCGCTACCGGCCCCGGCACTGATGAAGGTGATATGGGCTTTCATTTCGGACGTCATGCTCGATTCTCCCAGCCAGCAAGCGTCCGGTAGTCGTTGTACGCTGCATTCAGTGTTTCCGTTCCCATTGCGTCCTCAGGCGCTACGGACTCGTCCGTCACCGGAATCGAATCAAGCACGACCTCGAACCGACCCGACTGAACTTGCAACACCCGCCAGCGCCAAGTAGCGAGAAACCGTTGCCAAAGCTGCGCCGTGTTCTCGCCATCGGCAGACGGAACGACTTCAGCGCTGGGAAAGACGCGATCATCCGGGGCGAAAAGGCGAGCACGGTCGAGAACATAGTAGGCAACCGACGGCCACGCGCCGTGCTCCTGATGAAGGAGTTCAGCGTAGATGGCGAGCTGAAGATGGCAGTTGTCACGGAGCTTTTGCGGGAATTTCTTGCTCCCGGACCATTTCATATCAACGACGGCATGTTCGCCCCGAGCGTTCTTCATCACGAGGTCAGCCGAACCCGCCAACTCGCCACCCGGAAAGTGACCCACGACCGCGCGTTCCGGCTGCACCTCAACAATACCGGCCTTACCCACTTGGTCTCGCAGGTTCCTCATGGCTTGGTGGAGCCGATAGCGGAACTCCGCCAGGTCCGCACCTCGCCCAGGCATTCGCAGCAAAGCGCCCTCCTGATCCAGCAGAGCATCGAAAGCGCCAGCAAACCAGCTGTCGAATACGGACACTGACATCGTCAGCGCATCGGGGTGCGAGTAAAACTGCTCGACTAGCCCATGAGCCAAATTGCCGAACGTCCGGAAGTCTCCGCCAAGACTGACGGTACGCGATGGGCGTAGCCTGGCCGGATATTGCAGCAGCCAGTGGTAGGGATTGAAGAGCAGCTTTTCGAGGCTGGAAAAGGACTCCTTTGGCCTCAACGCCACGGACACGTCGTCCGGTAGCTGCCACCACCGCTTGGGCGCAGGAAGAGGCACAGGCGTAACGGGGCGCAAAGCCGCACCACCAGCAGAGAGCAGCGTTTCCAAGGAAAGAACCTTGGGCTGATCGACCACCGCACAGACCATCTGCCAGATCGGATGCGCTTCGTCTCCCGGCGGAGGAAGTACCAAGACCAGTTGTTCGCCAGCCGCCATCACGGGCCGCAGCCACGTTGCAGCAACTCGGTCGAGCCGCTCAGACGCATCGGGCAATGCCACGCCCGCCTCTTTAAGTGCTCGGATCTCATCGCCCGACCAGGGATCCCGCCCAGGCAACACCGGCATCGATAGAGGAGACCAGATTACACGCTCGATGGGCTCAAAGACCGCTGCCGGGTTAGTAACGACCAGCGCTGCGCCGACCTCAGCAGGCCAGAGCGGATTGTCTGAACCATTGGCGGTGGCTTGCGCAACCAACTTTTGCAGCTGTCGCGGGCTGATGTGGTCTGCCCCCTGCCCTTGGAGCCCCTTCAGCGACTCGAGACAGGCTTTGCACTGGCCGAACGCTGCGTTAAAGGCAAGACGCCGGGCAGCATCCGTTTCACCGAGGCGCAGCCGGAAGAATTCGGCGACTCGCTCGACCCGCTCCACGACGGCAGTCAGCGGCGCACCAAGCTCTGACGAATGTCGATCATGCTCAATCCAAGCTCTGATCTGTTCTCGGACTTGCGGCGCCTTCTCATCACCATAGTGGGTGCCGATGTCGACCAGGACCCGTTGCCATTGCAAGCCACCAATCCCGGGAGCGTCGGCTACCTTTTCGGCGAGGCTACGGCGGGCGTAGTGGGGGATTGGGCAGATCGGATGAGTCAGAAACTGCACGAGTGCGTAGAAATTGAGGGGCTCCCACAATAGCTCCAACGCCAAGGGCAGGACCTGCAAAGCAGGACGGAACGCGCTGGACTCCTTGAACCCTTGTCGAGGCAGCTTCACCGAGGACAAGTGGGCATCAAGCCGTACGCCATCTCCACCGGAAACCAGCAGCGTTGATCCATCTTGGGCGAGCTGGGTCGCCAACCAGTGGCTGGCCAGCGTCGTTGTTTCGGCCTGGACGACAACAACGGACCCATCGTCCTGCCAGGATAGTCTTGAGGATTGTGGCCCGGGCAGTTGCCCTCCGGACACGGCAGTCCGGAGTCTCTTTTGAAGGGCACCTAAGAATCCTCGCCCTACCCCATCCAGCTCCGCTGCGCCAACCACAGGCAATACACTGAAGATCGCCTGCCAGCGGATCGGCAGTGTTTCTACCGCTTCCACAATCTGCACCCGCTCAATACCCGGCTTCCGGCGCTGCATCGCATCCAGAACAAGCTTCAAACGCTGGCCGACGTTCGGCGCGACGGATGCGCAGGCTAGGTCTTCGACATCGGCAAGATCCTGCAGCCGCTGGGGGGCCTCGGCGCCCAAAGCACCGTTCCATCCATGGAGCATCCATTGGTCGCGCCACTCGAGCAAGCAGGCTGCCGTTCCGAGAGGGTCGGTCGCAAAGCTCGCATGATAGAAGCGCTCGGGAGCATCGAACTCTTGCAGGCAATTCCGGTACTGGACGATGCGCTCTGCCTGCGACGGATGCAGAGCCAGGAGTCCTAACTGGGTTTCGAGAATGTTCAAGAACCCCATGGGGCCGACGACCGACACACCCAGTGAGTTAGCAGGGCGCGTGGCTCGCTGCCCATCGAGGTGATAGCCAAAGATGATGCAATGCCCTGTCATGGGCGTCTCCTTGTTCTTCTTTGATGTCCTGACAGCAACTGAGACGCTCAGCTGCCGGGATAGCGCCGCGTGTAGTAGTCCTGCTCAGCAAGGGACTCCGGATCGCCCCATTCATCCGGATCCAGCCTCCAACTAACGGCGGTGGCAAGATCGTCAGCCATGTCCTCCATGACGCCGCGCAGTTCGAGAGGCGCCAGCCAACGCTCTGGAATGGCGGACCGTCCCAGCATTGCGCCCAGCAGGTGCCCTGCGATCAAGCCAGTAGAATCGCTGTCACCATCGTGATTGACCGCTATTATGACGCCGGTTTCGTAATCGGTTGCTTGTAAGGCAGAGTAGATCCCTATCGCCAATGCCTCCTCGGCAATCCAGCCCTGTCCAAGCTGCCGAATGGCCTCATCCGGTGCGGTCTGTGCTGCGTGCAAGAATTGCACTCGGTCCAGAGCCACAAGTGTTTCTTCGTGCCGATCTCGCTCCTTCAACAGCGGGATCACGTGATCGATGGCTTCAAGCAAGCTGACGCCATCAAGCACTTCGAACACCAGGGCGGCCATCACGCCGGCAGTCAAGAAGCCCGTAGGATGCTTATGTGTAAGCGCAGCAGCCTCACAGCCAAGATCGAAGGCACGGCGAAGGCTTTCGGCTGGACCAGACGGGTTACTCTGACTTTGTGCATGGAACAGCATGCCGATTGGCGCCACGCGCATCACACCGCCGCAGCCCTTGCTGTCGTTTCTGACTGCTTGGCCGCTCGCGATGCAGCTGCGAAGTGCTTCGAGACAGGTACGACCTGGCGAGCGGCGAGAGAACAATTCCTTCTGTGTGATCAGCCAACCGTCGAGCAGGACGTCCCTGTTATGCGGCTCATAGTCGCTCTGGGTGTAGAGCCAGCGCAGGTAGGCGTTGCGGATCACACCCGGCGGACTGCAAATGCCGCGCAGGGAACCTCTGACATAGGCCCGCAGCGCTCCTTCTGCGGTGAAAAGCGTCATCTGGGTGTCGTCAGTGATCGCCCCAAGCTTGCCGTAAGCTGGTATCAGATCGCTAATGCCTGGCTGACCGAATCTCCGCCGGATGTCCGTCAGGGACATGAACTCAACAGGCGCCCCGAGCGCATCACCCACGGCCCCGCCGAGCAGGCAGCCCTGGTAGCGTTCTCGAACGGCCGCTGAAGGAACGCGTCTCTGAAACTGCCCTCGGATCTCTGTTCTTGTCATCAGAAACTTCCTGTCTTTTCGGGTATCAGGCACGCTGCATAGGCGTGCAGCAGGAGTAGCAGCCAGACGTGCTCTTGATAAGCATGCTCACGGCCGGACCCAGTGAAGCTTGCTCGCATCAAGCGTCGACTCACCATCCCAGCGGTAGGCGACCAGCTTTCCGCCTTTGGCTACGCTGTAGTCAACGCAGGCCACCTTGTCCGACAGAAGCGCTGGGGCACAGGTGAGCCAGTAGTGGCCGACAAATACCGGCTTTCCGCCGTCGTGACCAACCAGGGCGTGCTCGGGGATGGCAGTGACGGGAAAGGAGGCTCGTTCCTCGACGGGCAGCATTGCTGCCCAGGGCCATCGCACTCGAATGACATGGCCTTTCTGAAATTTGCCGAAAAAGTGGTTCACGTTCAATAGGTTATGCAGCCATCTTGTGAACCCTCTCA
>NZ_JBNCAR010000059.1:0-8000 GCF_051280715.1 Thauera sp. AutoDN2
TTGAAGGCGCACGCGCGGGAGAGACCGTGCAGTTCAACGGCCGGAACATCACGGTAGAAAGTGTCGAGTAGATCGACCCCAATTTTCTGCCTGGCTCCTTCTCAATCCGAGGCGAGCCCTCCCGCGAGACAGCTAGCTCAGGCCGGGGTTGCATCCCGGCCTGACGGAATCCAGCGCGCTCGTCATTCTCGACTAAGACGTGAGGCCTGGTACTCAGCGGCGCTGATGAACTGACCGAATGATTCGCACCAGATAACGACCGTGGTGTAGTCGCGAACATCGGTGTCGGTCGGCACATCCACGAGGAAGCCGTTGAACGTCTTCACGTCGCCCACGCGGCGCGATACGTCTTTGACCCGGAGGAAAGCCTCCTCCGTGTCGACGAAGCGTGGGACGAGATAGAGCTTGTAGTCGGGGCCTGGGGCCAGGCGCCCAAAGTGCGCAATGTGATTGCGCGACACGCGCACCTCGCCCTCGCCCCAGTGGAGCCGATTGCTGCCTTTGAGATCTCGCACGAAGCGCCCTGCGTAGAGCGTTTCAGCAGCGACACGATCAAGTGCCTTTGCGTCCGGCGCTCCCGGTGCGGTCAGGATAGGCAGGGCATAGATGCCGGCGCCAAAACCTAGCGCGAGCACCGCCAGGTGGGTGGTGGCCAGAACGAGCCATCGCCGCATTGACTAGGCCTGCTCCAGCGCCTTCACGAGCTGACCCACATCCAGGCGGAAGTCCGAGAGGATAATGCGTCCACCCGCGTCGATGACCGTGAACCAGGGCGTGCCACGGGTTCGGTAGTCCTGCATGAACGTGGGAAGCGTCGAGCCGGCCGGGGGCTCGTCATGACCAAATGCGACAGGAAGTTCGTACTCGAGCTGGTTCGGTCGCAGTCTCTCGAAGGTGTTCTCGTGCGCTCCCTCAAATACGGTTTGGATCACCGCGAAGCCGACGCCCTGGTCGCTCAAGACCGCGTGCAGCGCTTGGAGCGTCGGGAACCCATGAGAATGGCAGCCACCGCACCAGTCCTGGAATGCGAACAGGATCTTTGGTCCTGCGCCCAGATCCGACAGCTTGAGAGGCGCGATCTTCTCTCCGTTGGCGCCAATCCACCGCTGCACGCGAAGCTCAGGTGCCTGTCGTTCGGACACGTTCATTAGATTCTCCACCCCTGATGTAGATGCCTGGTAAATGTCCCGAGCGAGCAGTCCCAGCCGATCGTTCGAAGGCCCCTGCGGTTTGTCTTCCGAACGCTTGATCCGCCAGCTCGGCACTCAAGCCGAGGCTTGCTCGGGATTCGTAAGAACCGCACCTGAGACTATGAAGGTAAGCCTGAAGTATTTGAAATAGCTTTGCGACATAGGCTCCATGCTTGGTTGGCGCAAGGCGATGGCGCAGATTGGCCAACGGCGCACCATAAAGGAATCCAGCTTTGCACCACGCGGCATTGCCCTAGCTACCACGGCGTGGCGGACCGTCAGGGGCTGTGCGGCAGTAGCGGTATTCGCCCGGGCCATACCGCCAAAGGAAAGGACGCTCTCGGCTGTTAACACGCTGTCCGGGGTTGGCCATAAATTCCTGCCTGGGCTATCGCAGATATAGCTCGTCGCTATTGGGCAATGGTGTCGGCCGGATGCTACCGTTTCCAGGTGATGCGCGTGCCTCGCCGCGTCGGGGGATGGTAGCTACTGATGTTTGGCATCCGCTATTCTGGCCTTCACCCGGTTGCCCGTCCGGCAGCGAACTGTGCGAAGGGAATGCGCAGTGGTTCGTGATGAAACCGGTTCCTTTCTGTCGTGACACGTAAGGAGGTTCGCCATGGTCACCAGAGGATTCACTGGCCGCGGTTCGGGCAGCAACCAAGCGGATCGGGTTCCGCCTGGGCAGCATCTCGAGGAAGGCTTTCCGGTCCTGTCAGCCGGACCCACGCCGCTCGTTGACACTGCCGATTGGAAATTCACCGTCAAGATCGGCCCGAAGCCCGCCAAGGTGTGGAACTGGAGCCAGTTCAACGCCCTGCCGAAGACCAAGGTGACTCGCGATATTCACTGTGTCACGTCCTGGTCCAAGCTCGATACCGTGTGGGAAGGCGTGCTGATCGACGACATTCTTGCGGACGCCGGCCTTGAGCGGCCCACGGACTTCGTACTGGCGCACTGCTACGACGGGTACTCGACAAATGTTCCGTTGGCGGATCTGCTTTCCGGAAAGGCGATGGTCGCGCTCAGCTACGCCGGGAAGCCGCTTCCACGCGACCATGGGGGGCCTGCGCGGCTTCTGGTGCCACACCTTTACTTCTGGAAGTCAGCCAAGTGGGTGAATGCGCTGCAGTTCACCACGCGTGACGAGGCCGGTTTTTGGGAGCTGCGTGGCTATCACATCTACGGCGATCCGTGGCGCGAGCAACGCTACAAAAATGACTGACTACGGAGACCAGCGCGTATCGTGGCAGTCCTGCGTGATCGTCGGGATCGTGCAGCGAACGCCGACCATCAAGAGCTTCTTCCTTCGGCTGAGCAGATCGTTTGTGCACATCGCAGGGCAGCACGTCGACGTCAAGCTGACCGCACCCGATGGCTACAGCGCAATGCGGAGCTACTCGATCGCGTCAGCTGCAAACGCAAGCTCGATCATAGAAATCGCTATTGAGCTGTTGCCCGATGGTGAGGTGTCGTCCTTCTTCCACGACGTCGCAGCCGTCGGAGACGAAATAGAGCTTCGTGGTCCGCTGGGAGGCCATTTCCTGTGGCCAGAGCCTGCCGCAGACGCCGTGCTGCTGATCGGGGCAGGATCTGGCCTCGTGCCGTTGATGGCGATGATTCGTCAGCGCCACGCACTTGCGCAAACGGTGCCGACAGCGTTGCTCCTCTCCGCGCGAACCGCAAAGGACGTTCTCTTCTCGGAAGAGCTTCATTCGATCGAATCCAGCGATCCGGCCTTCCTCATGGCATTGGCAATCACGCGGGAGCGGCCGGCTCGCGGCTCGGACTATGGGCGACGGGTCGACGGCGCCATGGTCCAGGAGATCCTGACTCGGCTTGACCGAATGCCTACACACGTATTCGTCTGTGGATCCAACGGCTTCGTCAATATCGCGACGGATGCGGTTCTGCTGGCAGGCGTGGATGCCTCCAGTGTCCGAACCGAGCGTTACGGCGGCTAGTGGGAGGGATCAAATTCAGGCCCTCTGGATCGGGATGTTCAGCCCAGGATTCAGTCTGAAAAGTTCTTGCTGATGGCAGAGGCAGCTTTCGGTTCCGTTTTGAAGAGGCTCAAACAGATTCTGCGGTGCGGGCAAACAGGGCTCAGCTAAACAATCCCTGGACCCGTTGTACGCGCGTTAGCGCTTCGTAGGTATTCAGTGGCACCTGATACATCCATACCCCTCCGCAAGTTCAAGAAGGTAGGAGACCCACATGACTCGTTTTGCCGGACCTGTTTACGTAGCCGCTGGCCTTCGAACCCCTTTCGGACGAGGTGGAGGCCCGTTGTCGGCCTATGACGCCGTGTCCCTGTCGGTCCCTGTTGTAAAGGCGATGGCGGCCCAGGCGGAGCCAGATCTGCTCGTCTGGGGAACCGTGATTCCCAACATGGGCTGGAGCAACATCGCCCGCGAGACCTGGCTTGACGCCAAGCTCAGTCCGACGGTACCGGCGTTCTCAGTCGTCCTGGCCTGCTCTACCAGCATGACGGCCACCTTCGCGGCGGCGGGGATGCTGGGCGGGGGGACGGAGCTCACGATGGTCGGCGGGTCCGAAGTCATGAGCCGCCCTCAAATCGCCCTGACGGCAGATGCATCAAAGCGGCTCACGGATCTGTTTGCGCGCGATCCCGCGGCTGCACTTGGCGCCCTCCAGGCCCTTACCCCACGCGACTATCTGCTGCCCACCAAGGGCTGGGCCAACCGGATCACCGGCCGGACCATGGGCGACCATATGGAGGAGACGGCCAAGGCTTGGCAGGTCACACGCGAGGCGCAGGACGACTGGGCGCTCAAGAGTCACCAGCGCGCCGTGGCGGGATGGGAGCGTGGCTTCTTCGACGATCTCGTGATCCCGCTGCCGGAGCTGGCGCGCGATGCGAATCCCCGGGCTGATACGTCGCCCGAACGGCTTGCCGCACTCAAGCCGGTCTTTGATCGCGACAGCGGAAAGGGGAGCCTGACGGCGGGCAATAGCTCCCCGATCACCGATGGCGCTGCCGGCTGCTGGGTCGCCACCAAGGCCGGACTGGCCCGACTCCCCACGGGCACGCCCTACGCGCGGCTCGTGGACTACGAGGTGTCTGCGGTGGATTTCCATACCGAAGGTCTGCTCATGGCGCCGGCGTATGGGATCCCTCGCCTGCTCGCCCGGAATCGACTGAGCTTCGCCGACATCGGGCTCTGGGAGATCCACGAGGCCTTCGCGTCCCAGGTCCTGGCGAACGTGGCGGCTATTTCCGACCCGGAGTGGGTGCGCACAAAGGCCGGCGTCCAGGCGGCTATGGGCGATTTCAATTGGGACCGTGTCAATCCCAACGGAGGCTCGGTCGCCATTGGGCATCCGTTTGGCGCGACCGGCGCGCGTGACCTGAGCCAGGCGGTGAAGGAGCTCTGGGCCATGCCTCCTGGCTCGCGAGCGATCGTCAGCATTTGCGCCGACGGCGGTCAGGGCACGGTTGCACTCCTCGAGCGCCCATGGATGGGAGATCAGTAAATCGACCGCGCAAGCATGCTGACGACCGCCGACGTGCTGGCGGATAGCCCAAAGTGGTCCAACGGCTGAGGTGACATGCGAACGACCCGCTAGCGGCATCCCGGAGTGACTTTGGGTCTGCGAGCTGTGAGATGCCGTACGACGACTCCACGGCAGGTCTATGACTAACCCCCGGGTCTGGGCGCGACAGGCCCTGCCTCCACTATCGACTAAGGGATACGTACCGTGAAACCAGACGTTCTCGTGTACACCAAGAGCTGGTGCCCGTACTGCCGACGGGCCATGGAGCTGCTTAAGGAGAAAGGCGTGCAATGGAAATCGATCGATATCGGGTCGGATCCAACCCGCCGGCAGGCCATGGTCGAAGCATCGGGCCGAGGCACCGTGCCGCAGATCTTCATCAACGGCACTCATGTCGGTGGCTGCGACGACCTATTTGATCTTGATGCCGCGGGCGGACTTGACGAGCTCCTCGCGCGGCCGCCACCTCAAGACTGAGCAACTGCAGTCCGGGCCAAGCAGTTCGCAAAGACCGTTTCGGCTGTCCGCAGTGATGGGATAGTCCAAGGGGATGGGATGTCTGCCAGGAAGGCACGACTGCAATGGGCTTGGCCCCTGCCTCTCGGCTGGAGGGCTGCCCCCGGTTTACTCTGCTACAGCTGCCACGAGTTCCTAGGTCCTGTTCACATATAACGATATGAAATCACCGCACAAACGATCCGCACGAATGCCATGTAGCTGCAAGCGAGCTTGTCGTAGCGTGTGGCGATCCGACGGTAATGCTTGATGCGGTTGAAGAAGCGCTCGATCAGATTTCGCGCGCGGTACGCGCAGCGGTCGTACTGCCTGGGCGCGATACGGTTGGAGCGAGGCGGGATGACTGCTTGCGCGCCGGATGCCTCGATACTCATGACCAAGGCGTTGGCATCGTATCCTTTGTCGGCAACCAAGCTGGCGCATGGCATATCGGCTATCAAATCGTGCGCACACTCGATGTCGGCGACCTGTCCTGCGCTCAGAATCATGCGCAGCGGTTTGCCCAAGGCATCGACGGCAAAGTGCAGCTTGGTCGTCAGGCCTCCACGCGAGCGCCCCAGCGCCTGCGGCCCTACTTTTTTTGGGCGCCTGAGGCGTGCTGGTGGGCGCGAACGATGGTTGAGTCGATGAACACCCGCGCCAGATCGCGTTCGCCGGCCAGTGCGAGGGCGACCCGATCCCAGACGCCTGCATCGCGCCAGCGCGCAAAGCGCACATACGTCGAATGCCAGTTGCCGAACTCGGGCGGAAGGTCGCGCCACGGACTGCCTGTGCGTGCCAACCAAATGACCGCCTCAACGAACAGTCGGTTGTCTTTGGCCGAACGCCCTCTATCGCCGGGCTTGCCGGGTAGAAGCCCTTCGATTGTCTGCCACTGTTCATCTGTCAGTACCATCCGAAGCATCCTGATCTCCGCCCAAAGATCAGGATGTAAACACAAATCATCAAATGTGAACAGCCCCTAGAAGCAATGTGCGTTCTGACGATCAACACGAGTGAGCTGAGATGGAGCACACCGAGTTCGATGCCGCCTTCAAAGCGATGCGGGAGGGATACGCCGAGGGCGCGTACGAAGGCCGCCGTTTCGGCGTGACCGTTAAGCGATCCGAGGATGGTCGTCGCAACAGCCTCTTTGCAAGGGAGTTGGCGGGGACAGACATTGTCAGCTTCAATCTCTATCGGGTTGCGTCAGATCAGACGTCACTCAAGCCCTGCGAAATGTCCACCCAAAAGGTCGTGGCATTCGTGCTGGGGTTTCGTCCTGACCCCTGACGGGCGATAGGACGCCCAGGCCACGGGTCCGCATGAAGATGCCAGCGCACCACGGCGCCGCGTGCCGCCAAGGGTATAGAAGGCATAGACGTTGGTTATTGGACTTCGGACGGATATGAACCCATCGTCTAAACGTTGCCGTCGCTGGGCGGAGCGTCGCGTTCTGCCCCTGCAAGCCATAGTTCAGAAGGAATAAGCGATGACGCACAGGCGTCCTGCCGCCGGTCCGAGAAATGATCTGCGCAAAGCCACGCGTCGAATTGCACCGAGGTATGAACTGTGACCATCGCAAAGGCTGGCTTTGGCGGGGGATGCCATTGGTGCACCGAAGGCGTGTTCCAATCGTTGCGCGGCGTCAGTCAGGTTGACCAAGGATTTGTCCAATCAGACGCGCCGGCAGATACCTGGGCAGAGGGCGTAGTCGTCACCTTTGATCCGACAGTAATTCAGTTGGAAACGCTTTGCGAGGTGCACCTCAGAACGCACTCCGCGACGAGGGCGCGCTCCCCTCGAGGCAAGTACCGCAGCGCGATCTACCTCTTTGACGATCATCAGCGGCTTGAGGCCGAGCGAGCTATTGCCAGTTTCGCCGACCAGTCAGGCAAGCCCGTGCATACCCTCGTGATTCCGTTCAGAAGCTTCAAGGCGTCGGACGAGCGTTTCCAGAACTACTATCGAACCGATCCGAGCAGACCCTTCTGCCGCCTCTACATCGACCCCAAGCTGGATCTCATCCGACAACACTTTTCGGAGCTGGCACTCCCTGGAGCGACCGCGCCGCAGGCCATTGAAGGTGGCGATGGCGCGTAGGTCCAAAGCGGGTATTTGGTTCCCGACAGGCAACTAGCTCAAAGCGCAACCTAGGGAAGCAACATGATTGCTTCAAAAATCACCTCAGTTATTCCTCTTGCAATCGCACCTTCATCAAGCTGGAGACACTCATGAAAGCAGTCGGTTACAAGGTTCCGGGACCCATCGCCGAGAATGCCTCGCTGGTCGATATCGACTTGCCTCGGCCTGTCGCTGCGGGACACGACATCCTGGTTGAGGTGATGGCCGTCTCCGTCAACCCAGTTGACTACAAGGTTCGCGGCAGCTCACCGCCCGCGGATGGTGATTGGAAGGTGCTTGGATGGGATGCCGCCGGGATCGTGCGCGAGGTCGGCTCGGAAGTGACCCAGTTCAAGGCAGGCGACGAGGTCTATTACGCCGGATCGATCACGCGGAGCGGCACCAACGCGCAGTTCCATCTCGTCGACGCCCGGATCGTCGGTAAGAAGCCCACATCGTTGGACTGGGGGTCGTCTCAGAAAACGGAAAATAAAGCACGTTAAGCCGATTGCATTGGCCGCCGAATCGTAGTGGTAGGCGAGCCTCTTGCCACCGGCCGTGGTGTTGGTGAGCCGTCCCAGACGTAGTTGATGGTGTGGCTGTTGTCGGCGTACTTGGCCTGGGTACGACGGCCCAGCAGGTCGTAGGCGAAGGCGACGTTGTCGGCGGCCG